>CAMYKF010000116.1 GCA_947258905.1 uncultured Pirellulaceae bacterium
TATGGGAACCGGATCCCCGGGTACGCTTCGCGACCCGGGGCTAATGGCTCGAATCCCTGCGGGATTATTGGATGTATCGAATTGTGTAGACACCAATGCGGGGGAGAGGGTTAGGGTGAGGGGTGCGTAGCTTTCAATTCCAAATGGAGTGCAAAATTCCAAATGGAGTGCAAAATTCCAAATGGAGTGCAGAATTCCAAATGGAGTGCAAAAACCCCAATGCGATCACGGCCTCGTCCGGCCTTCTCCCGGCCCGCCGGGATTCTTCCCCTCAAGGTGGAGAAGCAACGTTCCGCACAATCGCTCCGATTCGCGGTTGGTTCCATTTATGCAGTCGGGGCTCCCGCCGAGACCATTGCAGGTCTCGGCTTGCTTCAGGCGTCCACGACGTGCTTGAAATCACTGGTCGATGAAGAACATGTCTGGCGGGGCTGGCATGCCCGTATTCCAGCGAATGATGTGGCCAAAGGTCACTCGATCCAGGTTGATCACGCGGCGGACCAGTGGTTGCCGCAGATCCGGATCACGCGTGTAAAAGAACCGGTCAGCGTTCCGCAAGCGGGAGAATTGGTCGTGCAAGGCTACAAAGATCAGTGGTCCGACATTTCCACGCCACACATGATCTTCGCTGATCCCGCCAACCCACGGATCAATCTCCTCTACGCTGTCATAGGCCGCCCGCAGCGCTGCCTCGGTTTCCGGATCACTGGTGATCTGATCGAAATCAGTAACCGGCCACAGGCCATAGGCCTTGCGCACCTGGTTGTAAGTCGGCAAACCATGGTCGCGCCCGCGTTGCATATTGAGTGCAGCCAGATCGAGCCCCAGCGGGAATGGGGGTGGCAGAAACAGAAACGTCCGCACATCTTCAACGATCATCGAGTCAATTTCCTGACAGGGCTGCCGGCACAGTCCCAGCAACATGTGACCGATTCTCGCCGGATCATCCTTGATGAAATCCGGGTTCGTAAACGCATCGCTCAGCAGGATGACCTCGCCCGTATCTCCAATCACCAGATTCGAGGACAACAGCGTATGTCCGACGCGAAACAGGGCCCCGGAAAATTCGTTAGCGATCGTGGGGTCAACGCGGGGACGATACCGTGAATTCGGACGCGGCGATTTTGGACCCAGCAACGCCGGCAAGAACTCCTTGTACGTGATGATCTGGATTTCGGCGTTAACGATTTTGCGCGCCAGCTGGTAGATCTCCTCATCGGTCGCCCGGGGTGACAACCGGGCAATGCGTCGGGCCAGCCGGTTGTGTTCGCGTACAAACAGGGTGTGCATGCTGGTCAGCACCACATTTTCGTTAACGCGAATGTCGCCACCGAGAAACAAATCGGGATCGTCGCCGAGGTTGGGCAGCCCGTCGACGTTCAGCGGCAACAGATTGCCAGGGCTGGTCTTCATCCGCCCGCCATTCATCGTGCGCAGGTAATTGGCGCGAAAATCATCCGACCCGTATACCTGGGAAGCGTCCAGCCACGACGTCACTTCATTGAATTGCTCGCGAACTCCCTTAATCACCAGATGGTTGGCCCGGTTGAAGAAGATCGTCGGATACAAAACATCATCCATATCAGGAACATCGATGTCTGCTGCCCCGTTGTCGGGATGGGAATCGGTCAGATCAAGGTCGTGATCGATGAATTGTCCCCATGCCCAGATGGCATCCGTCAGTCCGCTGGCGCTGGGAATGGAGATGCCTCCCTGATCGATGACGAGATTGGACACCTGGCGTGGATTGGCGCCGGATCGCATCACTTCGCCGATTCCATCGGGGTAGTCGCTGTAGGAAATTCGCAATAGTGGCAATCCGGCCGCGCCGAGATCCCTGGGGTGATTGTCGAGTCCGGTAAACGTGCGCACTGCCGTCAGTCGGATTCTGTAATGGTGCTTCTTGCCCTGCGACTCCGACTGCGCGGAGAGCGCAGAAACAACAAGGGTCGCAGCCAGCCAACTGATGACGTAAATCTTCAACATTTGATTCCTCCATGGGCCGTCGTGTACATCGCCGAAGTGCGCAAATTATATCGTTGCGTTGGGTCTAACTCGGCTAACTTCACGCGGGTCTCACGAGCGCTTCCGCGCTGAACCGATGCCATCCGGTTGGCTTCCGGAGCACGTGCGGATCATCTCATTGCCGCGGCGTCTAGACTGAACGTCGGTCCTTTTCAGTTTTCTTTTCCATTTGGGAGTATGCATCCATGACACAGCGAAACCATTCGCGCTGGACCTTGCTTGTTCTGCTGTCCGCGAGTCTGCTCACGACATACGCCGCGCCCCTATCGGCGGACATCGTCAACTTCATCTTTGACGGTTCCGCAGGTCCCGGATTGCTGGCAGCCAGTGAACCGGGCGCTACAGGCAATGGCAGCGGAGGGATCCTCACCGGAGGTGTCTCGTTTGATACTGACACCAACGAATTGACGATGGACGTCGGCTGGGGATCGGGCAACGGTTTTACGAACCTGACCAGTCCTGTTTCGCTGTTGAACATTCACGGACCAACCACCGATCCGGCGCCCGACAGCTACAATCAAAGCGGCCCGGGGCTGTTCACGATCAGCGGCATTGACCCGTCACCGACCAGCGGCGGATTTGCGGGCACCGTGAACATTCCCGATGACAACGTTGCCCAATTGATGACGGGGCGACTGTACCTGCACATTCACACCGATACGTTCGGAGGTGGCGAGGCCCGGGGCTATTTCATCGCGACCGATGCGGTGCCGGAACCGGGCTCGCTGGGTCTGGCGGGGATGGTAGCGAGCTTTTTGCTGACGCGACGCAATCGCCCACGCAGACTGACGACCTGAACCAGCCTAAAACGCGTCGCCACCGTATTTGCGTTCATAGGCATCGGCGGCGATGGCGACATGCCACATGGCGGCGCGTAACTCAGGCGGGTCGAGCGTGTCCAGCATACTGTCGACACTGGCTACGATCATGTGTTCGTCATGCGATTCCCACATGCCGTAGCGGGCGAAGGTGATCTGCTCGTTCATCGTCAGCAACTCAATTGCCTGATCCTTGCTGATGCCCTTGAACAGACCCTTCTTGAAAACATGGCAGGGAGAGAACACGGTGATGACGACCGAGTCCTCGACATCCTGCGCCGAAGGCCGAATGTAAACCATTTGACTGCGGCCTTCGGGCAACTCAAATCCGGAGACAAACTGATCGCGTTCGGTATCGACCTTGCCGCGAATTCCAGCCAGCGCAGCGACATCAGCCACTTTTTGCAATGTCTCCAGTTTTTTTGGATCGGCCATTAACGCTCCTTTCAGGCTCCCTGCATTTCCTCAATAAACCGTTCGCGAACCAGTTCGCTGGCCGACTCGGCGATTCCCAGTCCCTCGGCCAGTTCCCGAAAAGCGACACATTCCATTTCGTCGATTTCACCATCCGCGTAGGCAATCTGCAACATGCCCTGCAGGATCCGGTTGATCTCGATTGCCTTGAGTCGTTCGTGCCGGCGTTCTGCTTTGGAAACGCCGCCCTCCTCGATTGCTTCCTTGACCTTGCGCTCCGCAGCAATCTGCTTAAGTTGACGGATTTCACTTTTGAGAATTTTGCCGTTGGCACAGGCGATATACAAGCCACCCCACAAGAGAAAGTCAGCCAGAATGGGATCGGCCATGTCGCGCCGCTCGCGAGACAGCGGGTCCATGGTGGCCAGCAAGTGCCGGATTTCCTTGTCGGCTGACGCCACGCTCATCTCCGGCTGCTGATCGCGGTGAATCAACGGCGAGTCGGAATTCCAGTACAACATCATGGCTTTCATACGCAACGGCGGAAACGGATGCGTCATTTGCCAGTGATCCTCATCACCGCTTTCCACCACCTCGGCCATCAGATGATCCCACTGTTCGGTAAAGTCGTCCGGTCCGATAGCCAGTTCCTGATCGGCCAGTCCGGACAGCGTGCGGAACATCGCTGAAGCGGCCACATCGATCGATCCGCAGCAAATCAGCCCGCAACGATCCGCCGAAATTTCGCCGGCACGTTTCCAGGCCAGTACCTGCATCCGGCTCCGCACATCCAGAGATTCGCTTTCCAGCAGGTTCAAAGCCTGAAAATCAATGTGTCCGAAAATGGCGTGTCCCAGTTCGTGACCGATAACGAACTCAAGCTCCTGTTCCGACAGTTTGTTGATGGCCGCACTACTGAGCGCCACATAGGTGTGCCGGTCGCCGGCAGTCACAAAGGCGTTGATCGTGGGCTGTTCAAACACGTAGGCTTCCAGATCAGCCACCAGCCCCGAACGTTCCTTGAGCGCCGTAAAGGAATCATTCAATTTGGGCAGCAAACGCGGTTCCACCCGCACTGCATTGGACAGCAGGTGTTTGCGAATCGTCTTGCGGTGTTTTTCGAAAGTCGAGACGCCGATCTGCATCGACAGGTCTTCGTCTTTCTGAATCGCCTCCAGTAACTCGGTGTCTCCTGCGAAGCGTGCCTGATTGAGGGGGATTTCAATCATGGGGTCCTCTGATTCCTGCCGCAGTTTCTCGAAATGCGTGACGAGCAAAGGGGCTCGACCTGCCACGGCTCAAGTCGAAAACATCATGACAGATACGGCGCGGTTTTTCACGTGTTTTGACGGTTCGGCCCGGTTTGTCACGAAAAGATCAAGTCGAGCGCAACAACGCGTACTTCTTTTTCCCGCTACGCAGCACGATCATACTCTCACTGGCCAGATCAGCCGTCGTGAGGCGATAGTCGGTTTCTTCGATTCGACGGTTATTCACATACGCGCCGCCCTGCGCTATGGTGCGACGCGCCTCGCCCTTGCTTTTTGACAAGCCGCACAGCATGAAGACGTCGATCAGCGGCAGGCCCTCGCCATCCAGTTCGCTGCGCGGAGTCTCGCCGCTGGGGACGTCCGCAAAGATCTGCTTCAACTGTGTGTCCTGCATGTCGCGAAATTCCGAACCGAACAGAATCTCCCGCGCCTGATGAGCATTGGCCACGGCGTCATCGTCGTGTACCAGTCGTGTCACATCGTCGGCCAGCCGGATCTGGCTGTTCCGCAAATGAGCCTCCGTTTCCCGCGACTGGTCCAGCGACTCCACCTCCGACTGCGGCAAGTCGGTCAGAAAACGCAAACACATACTCACGTCTTCATCGGGAATGTTGAACAGGTATTGCCACAGTTGCCAGGGACTGGTGCGTTCCGCGGAAATCCATACCGTGCCCGATTCGGTTTTTCCCATTTTTGTGCCGTCGGCCTTGGTCAGCAGCGGATGCGTAATGCCGAACACCTGATTGCCGCACATGCGACGCGTCAGGTCGATGCCGGATGTGATGTTGCCCCATTGGTCGCTGCCGCCGATCTGCAGTTCGCACCCGAACTGGCGATGCAAATGCACAAAGTCGTAAGCCTGCAGCAACATATAGCTGAACTCGGTGTAGCTGATCCCCGATTCGCCCTCCAGCCGGCTCTTGACCGAATCCTTGGCCATCATCACGTTGACCGGCAGGTGTTTGCCCACGTCTCGCAAGAACTCGATGTAGCCGAATTCCTTCATCCAGTCGTAGTTGTTGACCAGCACCGCCGGATTGTCGCCATCGAAATCCAGAAACTCCCGCATCTGGCGGTCCAGGCCGGCCACATTGGTTCTCAGCTGCTCTTCGTCCAGCAGTTTGCGTTCGGCGCTTTTGCCTGACGGGTCGCCAATCATGCCGGTGGCTCCTCCCACCAGCGCAATCACCTGATGCCCAGCCCGCTGGAATCGTCGCAGCATCAACAGAGGCAGCAGGCTGCCCGCGTGCAGGCTGTCAGCAGTCGGATCGAACCCGGCATACACGATGCGCGGTTTTTCGTTCAGCCAGGACTGCAGATTTTCCTCATCGGTGATCTGGTAGATCAAGCCGCGCCACGAGAGTTCGGCAATAATGTCTTGCATAATGTCGCAGGTGGTGGGAGCAGTCGTCAGGTATCCGCCGCACATTCGATCACATGAACCGGTGATTGAAAAGACACGTTTGATCTGATCCTGTTCGCGTGGTAATTTCCAGGCAATCTCGCACTGGACCTGTGATGAAGCAACGCAATCTCGCCGGAATCCTGTTTGCCAGTCCCTGGCTGGTCGGTTTCGCGTTGCTGGTCGCCTGGCCGTTCGCCGCCTCGATCTACTGGAGTTTTTGCCAGTTCGATCTAATCAACCCTCCACAACTGGTGGGCAGCGAACAGTACGACAGGCTGGCCAGTGAATTGCGTGACGGACGCGGGTTCGCCGTGGCGCTGAAAAATACGGCTTACTATGCCCTGTTGTCGGTCCCCCTGTCCATCGTCGTGGGACTGGGGCTGGCGATCATGTTGTCATGGAAGATTCGCGGCCAGGCGGTTTACCGGACCGTGTTTTACCTGCCAGCCGTGATCCCGATCGTAGCGGCCAGCATCCTTTGGCTATGGTTGCTGGATCCGCAAGAGGGCATGGTCAATTACCTGCTGGGCTGGATCGGTTTGCCCGGGCAAAACTGGCTGACGCAATCGCGATCGGCCGTCTCCGGCGCCGGCGTCTCAACCTTTGTCGGTTGGTTTCAGGGCAAAAACGAGCTGACGCTGTTTGGGTCCAAAGACGCGCTGGTGCTGATGTCGGTATGGGCGGTCGGCAATGCCATGATCATCTTTTTGGCAGCGCTGGGCGACGTACCCGAATCACTGTACGAAGCCGCCACGATCGATGGAGCCGGCCGCTGGCGCAAGTTCTGGCACATCACGCTGCCGATGATGTCGCCCATTATTTTTTTCAATCTGGTGATGGGACTCATTCGTGCGGTGCAAACCTTTACCTCGATTTACATCCTCAGCGAAGGTACCGGCCAGCCCGGTGATTCGCTGCTGGTCTTTTCGTTGCATTTGTTCCTGTCGGCCTTTGCCGATCTGGAGATGGGTTATGCCTCGGCCATGGCGTGGGTCATGTTCGTCTTGCTGGTCATTTGCACATGGCTGTTGTTTCGTTCCACTCGGCACTGGGTTTTTTATCAGTCTCAATGAATGATTGGTCTCAATGAATCATCCGTCCCAATGAACTATCAGTCGCAATGAAACGCTGGATTTTCATAACGTTGTCACTTTTGTTTGTGGTCGGGCTGATCATCAGCAGCCGGCTGGCCAGCGAGCGGGCCCGCGCGCTGGCCAGCAATCGTCAGCGCAGCGAAGTGGTCTTCTGGCATTTCTGGGGCGGCGCCGATCGCGACGTGGTCGAAGATGTTGTGCAAAGATTTAACGATTCGCAAGATCAGTATTTTGTGCGGGCCATCGCCATGCCCGGCAACAACCTGCAAGCCAAGTTGTTTCTGAGCATTGCCGGCGGAGACCCGCCGGATCTGGTCAATCAGGATGATCCGATCGTGGGTGACTGGGCGTTTCGCCATTTCATCCTGCCGCTGGATGAAATTTGTGCACCTGACGAAGCGCAGGCCATCGCAGCGCATCTGCTGCCCGCTGCCCGCCGCCTGGGCATGTTCAATGAGCGGCTGTATGGCGTGTGCAACGGGCTGGATATTCGAGCCCTGTACTACAACCAGACGATTCTTGATCAGCATGGACTGCCTGTTCCCCAATCCACCGCAGACCTTGACCAAATCGCCAAAACGATTCGCCCGCCAGGCAGCGATAACGGGTTATTCGGGTACCTGCCCGATTCCCGGCGACTGTGGGCATGGGGCTACGTGTTTGGAGGCGATTTTTACGATGCGGATTCCGCCAAAGTTCAATTGGATCAACCGCCGATTCGTGACGCGCTCCAGTGGATGACCAGTTACGCCGACTGGTACGGCGCAGACACCATCAACCGTTTTCGCCAGGGCGATCAGTCGTTGCCCGGCAAGACGTTTCCGCTGCTGCCCGTCGATGACCAGGACATGGCCGGTCGCTACATCGTGATTATGGATGGGCAATGGCGGACCCGTGATATTAATGCCTTTGTCGAACGACGCAGCGAACTGGGAATTGCCGCTCCGGATTTCGGAGTGTGTCCCTTGCCGCCGCCGGCAGGAGGACGCAGGGATGCCGGTTGGGTCAACGGCAACTTCTTTGTCGTGCCCCGCGGCGCCCGCAATACTGGCGGCGCGGTGGCTTTCATGAAGTTCTGGATTGGACTGGACAACCCGGACGACGCCGCACGCACCTGTGCCGCCGGTGGCTGGATTCCCGTTTCGCAAACCGTGATCAATGCCGGGCCCTTTCAGGATCTTCTGAACCGGCAGCCACTGTTCCGCGAGTTCGTGCGGCTGGCCGGCAGCGAAAACCAGTTTCCGGTTCCCGTGATTCCCGGCGCGCCGATGTTTAAACGCACCGTCGAGAAGATGGCGTCCGATGCCATGACCGGGCCCGGCCAGCCCATCGATGAGTTGTTGCAAACGACAGGGCGATTGATTCAAGGCCGACTGGACCAGATCAAGCGGGGGTCCGTGCAGCAATGACAACGCGCAAAGTCTGGAAAAACAGCTGGCGGCACATCGTGGTGGCTGCGTGCGCATTGCTGTTTGCAATCCCCCTGCTGGTGATGATCTTTTCATCGCTGAAGTCGCCCGAGGAACTGGCCCGCAATCCGTACCGTCTGCTCCCCGAGCCGTGGTGGAACCCGGCGGCTTGGAACTGGCAAAACTATCCGGACGCCCTGGCGTCGATTCCCTACTGGCGCTACCTGTTCAACTCGCTGTTGCTGTGTGCCGGCAGTGTGATTGGTGCCACGCTCTCCTGTTCACTGGTTGCCTGGTCGTTGTCGCAGGTGCGCTGGCGAGGACGCAACCTGACGTTTGCGGTGCTGGTAGCCACGATGTTGCTGCCCTGGCAGATCACGATGGTGCCACGATTCGTGTTGATCAGCGCGGCGGGACTGTACAATTCGCTGTGGGCCATCATCCTGCCCACGTTTCTGGGCGACGCCTTCCTGATATTTTTGTTGCGTCAGTTTTTCATGACGATTCCACGTGAATTGCTGGAAGCCGGACGCGTGGACGGATTGGGCGAGTGGGGCCTGTTCTGGAAGATCGGTTTGCCGCTTAGCCGACCAGCCATCGCCACCGTGGCGATTTTTCAGTTCGTTTTTACGTGGAATGATTTTGCGGGCCCGCTGCTGTATCTGAATGATCCCGAGAAATTCCCGCTGGCCTACGGGCTGGAGCGGTTCGTCAGTTCCTATGGGGATCAGACGCATTTGCTGCTGGCGGCTTCTGTGATGTTCACGATCCCCATAATCGTGCTATTCTTTTTCGCTCAGCGTACGTTTATCCAGGGTATTGCAACGACAGGAATCAAGGGATGACAGGCAACGGAGGCAAGTACGATTGTGTGGTGATCGGCGGGGGCCACAACGGGCTGGTCACGGCGGCGTATCTGGCAAAGGCCGGCAAGAAGGTATGCGTGCTGGAGCGACGCGAAGTCCTCGGCGGTTGCAGCACGACCGAGGAAGTCTGGGATACAAGATTTCCACTGCCTCCTATGTGGTCAGTCTGCTGCTGCCAGAGATCATCGACGAGTTGCAGTTGAAGCAAAATGGACTAAAGATTCTGCCGCGGAATCCTTCGTCATTTACGCCCACGTCGGACGGGCGGCATTTGATGCTGGGACCCGACCAGCAATTCAACCAGCAGGAAATCGCCAAGTTCAGCGAAAAGGATGCGGCGGCCTTTCCTGCCTATGAGTCCCTCCTGGAGCAAGTCGCCGAACAGCTCGAGCCCACCCTTTCCCAAACCGCTCCGGATTTACTGCCGTTGCCAAAATCGTGGCGGAAAATCGGGATGAGAAAGAAATTGCGGGACGGCCGCACGGCACTTTCGCTTTTCAAAGGCATGAAGGCATTGGGCGAGCAATTACCCGAAGCGATCGAATTACTGACCGGTGCCGCACGGCCCATCCTGGAACGCTGGTTCGAGTCGGAAGTACTCAAGGCAACACTGGCCACCGACGCCGTGATTGGTGCGTTCTCCTCGATCTCATCTCCGGGCACGGCTTATGTGTTGCTGCATCACGTGATGGGAACGGCTGGCGGTGCCAGGGGCGTGTGGGGATATGTGGAAGGTGGCATGGGCGGCCTGGCCGACGCGCTGGCCAATGTTTGTCGGGATCTCGGCGTGGAAATCATCACCGAAAATCCAGTGGCTTCCATCAATGTCGAAGGCAACAAGACGACTGGCGTGACGGATGCCCGGGGACGCACGTTTGAAGCCAGTGTGGTTGCCTCCAGCATCGACCCCAACTGGACCTTCCTCAAACTGCTGAAGGAAAACGAATTGCCGACCGCCTTCCGCCGAGCCGTGCAAAACATCGACTATTCCAGCGCCACCACCAAGATCAATCTCGCACTTTCCGAGCTGCCGGCTTTCACCTGTTTGCCGGGCAAGAAAGTCGGGCCCCAGCATCGCGGAACGATTCACATTTGCGACAACATCGACTGGGTCGAACACGCCTATGACGATGCCAAATACGGGCGTCCCAGCGAGCGACCGATCCTCGAGGTCACCATCCCCAGCAGCGTCGATCCGACGCTCGCGCCCGAGGGCAAATACGTGATGAATGTGTTTGTACAGTTCACGCCTTATGAACTGCGCGACGGTTCCAGCTGGGATGATGTGAAGCAGGGATTCGCTGATCGCTGCCTGGATAT
>CAMYKF010000117.1 GCA_947258905.1 uncultured Pirellulaceae bacterium
CAGTGTTGCCATAAGCGTTTTGGAAAATCGTGGTCTTGGTATTCCAAATTCCCTGATTGGCGTCCGACCAGACGACGACATCATCAGGGACATTCATAATTCCGGCAGCCGGATTGTTGGCGCCCGATCGCGTGTCGGTTGAGGCATCTTCTTTCTCGTGGCCCTTTTCATCAAATCCCCAGGTCGTATTCACCTTGGCGGCCAGCACCGGCATGCGGTGCGGGATGTAATCGGCAAAGGTTTCACGCATGGGGGCATCGATTTCCATTTCGATCGGAATTTCCATGGGCTCGAATTTTCCCAGCGTTTCGCGAATATGTTCAGGCAACTCGGGTGCAAACTGCAGGATTTCCCGTTGCGCATCGTAACGCTCCTGCCAGGCAGCCACAGCACCTCGGGCGGCAGCGTCAATTTGCTGGCCCATGGCTTCCTGAGTCACCTGATTGGGATGCACGGGGACAATTTCATCGCCGCCCACATCGACGCCGCTGTTGATCACGCCTTCGATCGAGGTTTTCTTGCTATTGAGCTTGCTGACACGCTCCTCACGCTCCTTGTTGATGGCTGACCATGCGAGATACCAGGTCAGCAGGCTGGCGATAGCCACCAGTCCGCATGTAATCCAAAAACGATTTCGGTACAGGCCCTGCAGGAATGGTTTGAGCTTTTCCATGTGTTGACTCCGTCTGACCGCGTCGGATCAGCTGTTGGTTTTGTTTTTTGGACGTTGTGAATTCGTGTGGAAGCTGAAATTGCGTGCGAGGTTTTTTTCTTTCTTATCCGTTTCCGTCACCTTCATCCGGGCTGGTCGGCTGGCCGTCTCCGGTACCGGACTCCTCAGCCGGCGGTTGACCGGAATCGGTCGAGGCCTCGCCTGCCTTTTCATCAGAGGCAGGGTCAGTCGCAGGTTGCGTGCCGTCGCTCTGGTCCGGATTGGTTTCATCCGGTGTTGACCCTTCTTCGCCGACCGGCTGGCCGGCTGGCGTTTGAGGTGCAGCTGGAGCCGGTGGGGCAGGCGTTTCTGCATTGGGCTGCGCCGGTGCTTCGGCGGCCTCGGCAGCCTCTGCGGCCAGGCGGTCTGCCCTGGCCTGGTCACGGTCGGCCGGCGAGGTGGGAATGAAGATCATCTGAATCGCAAAGTTATATTGCCGAACGGTGAAGAATTCGGGCACGTCTTCGCCGTCCGAAGTGTTCTCCTGCGGCGGAGCGGCATTTCCGTCTCCGCGTTCGCCTCCTTCGTCCGATTCATCATTACCCCGTTCACGACCTTCCAGACCAAAATTGGGGTTGGGGATCCGGACCTGCTGGAGGTCGGCTTCGGCTACCAGCGTCGGGTAGTACACGCCGATGTCCTGCATTGTATATTCCTCCATTTCGCCCGAACTGTTCACCAGCCGCACGGTGCCGTGTTTCAGCTCATTCACCAAACGGCGGAGGACAAAATCGTATCCGTGTATCGACAGCCGGCGTTTTTCCTGGCTATTGAAAAAGTGATGGCCCTTGATCTCGACCACAAAACCGGGTCCGCTCACTTCGTATTCGACCGCCGACTTGTTGGCATACTTGGAGCGTTTCGTATCGCCGGGTCGAGCCGCCCTGGCCTCTCCCTGCTGAATGCGGTGGGCATCCAGCATGCCAGGCGTTTGCGTCCACTGCGACACGTCCTCATAGAACTTGGTTTCAATGTGATCGAAATAGAACTCCTCGCGGTCCTCGAAGGGGATGTCGGCCGGGTTGGCCACGGCCTTCAGATTGCCTTCCTCATCAAACATCCGCGGATCCCGTGGCAGTAACTGGTCGATGGCAGACAGAAACTCGGGCCAGGCGGCCTGGGTTTCCGAGGCCTCGGACAGTTCCGAGGAGATGGAATTGATGCGGCCCAGCAACGTGGCCTGATCTTCATCCACGCGTTTGAATTCCGAACTGAGGCTGGAATTCGCCGTGACCTCGTCGGTGGCCTGTTTCCAGCTGACACCATTCATGGCGAAGTCTTCGTTGACGCCCCACCATCGCTGGTTGGCAAAGAAGTAGCTAAACAGCAGGGCCAGCATCAACAGGCTGACCGAGGCCAGCACCCACGGCTTCTTGGCGCGGATGATCCGCTCGTTGACGAATTCCAACGGCAGCAGGTTGGTTTCGATGCGGGCCTGGTCCAGTCCCTGCAGGCACAGTCCATAGGCCGGAGCAAACGTCAGGATGTTTTCCTTGAACACGCGCTCGTCCACCACCGGTCCCTGAAGATGTTCATAGGAACCGATCTTGGCGATGTCCATCTCCAGTTGCTTGTTCAGGTACTGACGCAAACCGGGCAACAGCGCCGCGTTGCCCAGCAACACGATCCGTTCGAGGTTGGCGTTCTTGTCCATCCCGGCGTAATAGGCCAGTGAGCGGTCGATTTCCTTTTTCAGGTCGTTGAACACGCGACGCATGGCCTGAAACACGGTCTTGGGATCTTCCGCCTGGCGGGCATTGCGTTTCAGATGTTCGGCCTTGGCGTGAGTCAATTTCAACTCGCGCGACAACTCCTTGGTAAAGTGATTGCCGCCGATGGGAATGTTGCGCAACCACAGCTTGACGCCATTGGTCACGATCAGGTCGGTGGCATCGGTGCCCATCGACAGAATCACAATCGAATCGGGCAGGTTGTCCATATCCAGGTCGCCTTCGGGAATCTCCGGCAACACTTCGCGGCAAACGACGTTTTGCGCGGCCAGTGGCGACAGCTGGACCAGATCGATTTCGATGTCCTTGCGCAAAAACGGTTGCAGTGCCGAGTACACGGTGTCACGCTTGATCGCGAACAAGCCGACTTCGGCGTCCACAATTACGTTGTCCATCTCGGTACCGCCGAGTCCCTGCCAGTCCCAGATCACGTCCTCGATGGGGAAAGGAATCTGCTGACGGACTTCGTACTTGACGATTTCCGGCAAGGTGCGGGCGTCGACCGGTGGCGGTTTGAAGAAACGGGACAGACCCGATTGGCCGGCCACGGTCATTGACACGAAATCACCGCGCAGGTCATTGCGGCTGAGGAAGGTATCGAGCGCCTCGTTGACCAGTGATTCCTCGTCGGCATCCGGCAGGCTCAATGCCTTGGGGTATTCAATAAAGTCGTACGAATCCGCAACGACATTGCCATCATCGTCGATGTGACATCGCAGGGCCTTCAGGCTGCTGACCCCGATATCAATGCCCCACACACCTCGGGACTTTGCCATGGAATTTCCTATCACGTTGGTCGTGCGAACGGATGACCTGACCGAGGCCAAACGAAGCCCGGTCGCACAAATTTGATAATCTCAATCTTAACCAGGAAACCCCGGACGCAGTGGCTGTGTCACCGGTCGTTGATCCCCTGGTTTTGCCTTTGACCGCGTCCTGGTCGTCGTCACGGGCGGATTGGAAGTGATAGAATGGACGACACCAGGGCACTTGCGTGAAACACGCTCCCACCTCTAATCTACCGACAAAAACCGGCAATTGTCAACTTTTAAGGCAGCTGACCGGCGGCTCTGTGCGGCGTTGAGGCGGCGGTTATTGCGTATGTGGACGCGATCCCCGGTTGCCGCGTGTTTGACGGAGGCGGCCAAAAGGAAGTTCCCGTTTTTTTTCCGAATTCGCGGACCGCTGCATCCCGGTCAACGGGCCCTGATGCGGCCCGGCCTGCGTATTCCCGATGATCACTACAACTTGCCCTGGAAACCACCCGGTCTCCCCCGGCGATTTCCCCCCAGCTGTATGAACTCCCCATCCAATGCCCGCGACACCGTACCTGCGATTCGCCGGCTGGCGATGGCCGTCGATAGTCACGGCTGGGAGGACTTTCCCTCACACCGGCAGGGCAATGATGCCGCCGAGCTTCTGGCTTGCTGGACAGCACTGTGGCACCCTGCCCTGCTGCGTCATGCCGAAGCGATCCCCGTTTGGCAACGCATCGACGAACTGCCCGAACAGCCGAATGGCTTGCTGCTGATCGTGCCTTCGTTCTCAACTGGCTGGCTGCCAAAAGACCATCGGACACGAATTACCGATCTTGGCGGACACCTCGTGACCGGCCAGCCAGATCGCGACGCCTTGCTGGGTCAATTGCTGGCGGAATTCCACGATCCGGCGCTGTCATTTGACCAAACGAGAACGCGTGATTTCCTGTCGCTGGGGTACTGTTACCTGCAAATCCAGTTGATGACACGCCTGCTACGCTATTCCAGCAGCCTGGACGAGCAGCAATTCAGCCATTCGGTGTGCCGCGCCGCCGACACTTTCTGGACCGGCAGTGACGACTATGCGGAAGCCATTCAGGCCTGTTTCGATCAGTTGCTGGAGGAACGCAACCGCTACTATCCCACGACCGCCAACTTGATCGATTATGTGTTGGTGACCGACCAGACACTTGGCAAGGCCCTGCTGCAAACGTTGCAGCAGACCAATCCGATGTCGTTGCAAATCGGTGGTGCCGCACTGCAAGAAATCAACCGTCGGCCGGAATTGCAGAAACGCATTCGCGAGGGACGGGAATCAGGTCAGCTGTCGATCGCCGGCGGCGAGTATCGGGAACTGGCCAGTGTGCTGCTGTCGACGTGGTCCTGCGTGCGGCAATTTGAACGGGCGATTCCATTGCTCAGTGCATTGACCGGTTCCGCTGCGCCGGTGGTCTTTGCGCGACGCCGCTTCGGATTGCGAACGGGACTGCCCGGACTGCTGGACCAGTTCGGGATTTCGGCTGCCGTGCACAGCACGCTGGACGAAGGCGTGTTTCCCCAGACGTCCGGCAACCATTTGCGTTGGGAAGGCGAGGATGGCAGCACGATCGACGCGCTTGTTGCGCCGCCGCGGCTGGCCAGTGCCCCGGAAACGTGGCTGAATCTGGGCGTGCGAATCGGCGAGGTGATCGATATCAGCCACTACGCGACGTTGTTACTGGCCCACTGGCCGGGCCGCGTATCCCCGTGGTACGAGGACGTTGTGCACAGTCAGAAATTCGGCGCCATTCTCGGCAACTTGATCACGCTGGACGAGTACTTCAACGAGGCCGCCGATCCCGGGTACAGCCAGAACTACACGGCCGAGGACTATCGCGGTCCCTGGCTGAAACAGCTGGTCGCCGCAGCTGCACCTCGACCCTTGTCGCGGTTTGTCGATTACTGGCGAGGCCAGGTGCGGGTAATGGCCACTGCCGGAATTCACGCCATGCAATGGACGCTGGCCAGCCCGTCGGAGAACAACCAGCGTTTCGACGACGAGCAACTGTTGGCATGGCTGGATGATGTCACCGAGGTTACGGAAACGGCCGGCTCGTTCGATTTGCCCGACGCGGCCAGCCTGCTGGACCCCGATTGCTGGACGGCGTTGCCACATTCCGGCGACCAGGCGAATGAAGGAGACCATTTGCTGATCGTCAATCCATTTTCGTTTTCACAGCGGCAACGGATCGAGTTTCCCGCCAACACGATCGACACCAGTCATCCTTCGGTGCTGGTCGCTGATACTGAAAGTGCGATTGTGGAATTGCCGCCGCTGGGATACGTGCAATTGAAGCCGGGTCGCCATCAACCCGGTCGAGGGCTTAAAAGAAAGACTGCGGCACCGCTGGCCGAAGACGTTTTCCTGCGCAATGAGTTCTTTGAAGTCGAGATTGACGAGGCCACAGGCGGTATTGGCGCGGTGAAGTTCTATGGCACACGCGGCAACCTCATGGGCCAGCAACTGGCGCTGCGCAGCGTCGGTGCCCGGGCCTCGCGTAGCGGAGCGCGCGACGCGATCTATTCACAAATGGTTGCCGAGGAGATCAGCGTCAGCCACCTGTCAGCGACCCGCGGACAGATCACCAGCCGCGGGCGACTGACCATCGATGGCGGCAAGGTAGCCGGGTTTCGCCAGATCATGACCATCGAGCGCGGCAATCCGCTGGTGACGCTCGACATCGCAACTGATTCTGTGCA
>CAMYKF010000118.1 GCA_947258905.1 uncultured Pirellulaceae bacterium
GGCCGTCATCGTGGCCCGCGGCCGGCCGTCGGCGGGCAGGTAACGGTACAGGGCTCCCGAGGGAACATCGCGGTACCGCCGTTGCTGATACGAGCGGCTGGCCAGATCGAGATAATAGTCGGCCAGTCGCAGGGTGGAGTCCTCGACACGCAAACCGGTACCCGAGTTCCGTGCACTTTGCAGGGCCATCAGTTGCCAACCCATCATGCTGGTGTCGCCCGCCATTCCCGGCTTGTAACGCCAGCCACCGTTTTTGTGCTGGGCTGCTTCAATAAAGTCGATCGCTTTTTGTGCAGGTTTGCGAAAGCGTTCGTCCCCGGTCATGGCCAGTGCCTCGACCAGCACGATCGACGCCTGGCCGTGCGCGTACATGCCGGCTTCGGAAATGATCCCGTACCGCAAATCACCGTCGTTCTTCTGGTGTTCGATCAGCCATTTCAGTCCGGCGGCCACCGTGTCCTTGTAGCGGCCCTGTTCGTGCGTCTGACCGGCTCCCAGGAATGGCAAGAGGGCCAGCGAAGTGGCTGCTGCATCGCCCCGGTTTTCGGGATCGTCGTGTTGCATGTACCGGGCCAGTGACCAGCTGCCGTCCCGGTTTTGCACACTGGCCAGCCAGCGCAACCCCCGACTGACGGCCGCTTCGGTCATGGTCGTGCCGCCTTCCCTGGCCACAATCTCGTTACGCAATCGCGGATCACGGGCAGCCAGCGTGTACATCGGTCCGGCCCGCACGGTTACCGATTCCACGACTTCCTTTAACTCGGGCAGTTCGATCATGGGATCGGGATCGATCAGCAATTCCCGGGCGTCCTGATCGGCGGCAATTCGTACCTGCTTCAGTTCACGCTGTATCTCCCGATAGTCCGGAGGCATCGGCGTATCGAATTCCAGCGGATCGTCGGGTGGAACATCAAAATCAATTCCGCCTTCGTTGTCCTGCGGACCGACGGCGGTAGATACGGTGATCGTGTCGAATTCAGTGGCTTGTGGCAAAAGGATCAGTGCCAGAATCAGCAGCAACACGATATGTACCAGCATGCTAACCAGCCATGCCGGCATCATGCCTGCCGATTTGCGAAGAATGTCGACCAATCGCCGCCGCTCTTCAACGACTTCAATCTCGTCAATCGAATCGATGGGGCGATCGGTGTCGCCGGGAACTGCCGGCCGATCCACGGATCGCGGTGCAGTGGCTGCCTGAGCCGGTCGCAAACGTTCGGCCAATGCCAACGCAGCCTGTTGCTGTTCGTATCCCAGTTCGATCGCCGTCTGGCAGAACCAGCAATCGGCCAGCATCAGCCACAGCCGCACCGATACCGGCGCACCGCAATCGGGACAGCCGCACATCACGACGTTGCCACTTAACCACACTGATCCCTCGCGAGTCTCGATGACATGTGAAGTCTCGCCCGGAACGGTCTCCACGGTCTCGCCGTTTGACTCACGCAGCGGTGTTGGTTGCGAGGGCGGGCGCGTCAAATCGAGCTGCGGCAGGGTTGGCGTGGTGGCGGTGCCGGCCGTTTCGCCAAATCCGCGCGCAAACATGGTTTCCAGCGAGCGTGAAACAAAATCGATTTGCGACCTGGGCATAGGCAAGTTGTTGACAGAGTCCGAAAAACACTCGCAGGGGAGTTCCGTCACGAAGCGGAATGACGCAGCCAATTGTGAATCGTTGCAATCGCCTGGAGCGGTGTCAAACAAATAGTCGCGCCGCCCCGCGATTGACTTGTCTGAATCAGCAATCTGTGCGGATTGGGGTGTCAGCGGACGGCCATTGGCGAGGCTGATCGAGGCAAAAAGGAGGCCCGGAATGGGCTGAATTTTACGTCGCGCGATGCGCCCTTACCGGGGCCGGCAAGCCATGGAATCGACTCGCCGTAAACTCTTTTCAGAAAACAACTTGTGGCGAGTCGAATATGCGAACGCCGGTTGTGGCTGGCGGCAAAAACTGATACACTAAAGGCGATCGAAAAGCGTCCCCGACAGGCGAAAAAACAGGGACCCCGCGGACTTTCCGCCCGGCCCTGCCGGGACCCGCATTGGCCCTCCACCAGAGCCCGGATTTCGTTGGTCATTTGACCAATCCACGCGACTTCATTGGCTTGCGCAGGCGAGCCAGCTTTTGTTTTAAAGCAACTCAAACAGAAAGATTGCAGTGTCCACAGACGTTCCACAAACGCCGGAAGACGACGACAACGGCTCGGGTAATGGAGATGGAAATGGCGAAGTTTTCGAACAGATGCCCATCGAACAGGAACTCAAGGACAGTTACCTGACGTACGCCATGAGTGTCATTGTATCGCGTGCGTTGCCGGATGTGCGTGATGGCCTGAAGCCGTCGCAACGCCGCATTCTGGTCGCCATGAATGATCTGAACCTCGGTCCGGGATCGAGTCGGGTCAAGTGCGCGAAAATTTCCGGCGATACCAGCGGCAATTATCACCCGCATGGCGAGAGTATTGTTTATCCCACGCTGGTGCGTATGGCCCAGGAATGGAACATGCGTCATGTGCTGATCGACAAGCAGGGCAATTTCGGCTCGATCGCCGGTCTGCCGCCGGCGGCCATGCGATACACCGAAGCCCGTTTGTCGCCGGTGGCGGCGTTGATGCTGGACGATCTGCGTCTGGACACCGTCGACTTTGTTCCAACCTACGACGAGCGGCGTACCGAGCCGACGGTGCTGCCCAGCAAATTCCCCAACTTGCTGGTTAACGGTTCCAGCGGCATTGCCGTCAGCATGGCTACGTCGATACCGCCGCACAATCTGGGCGAAGTCTGCGACGCACTGAAACTGATTATCGACAATCCGCAGATTTCGATCGACGAAATCATGGAAGTATTGCCCGGTCCCGATTTCCCCACCGGAGGCGTGATCTGCGGTCGCACGGGCATTCGCCGCGCCTTTCACACGGGACGCAGCACGATTGTGGTCCGCGCCAAATGCGAGATTGAGGAAGCGACCCGCGGCCGCCACCGTATCGTGGTCAGCGAAATCCCGTATTCGCAGACTCGCGATTCGGTGGTGGAAAAAATCGCCAACCTCGTCAAGGGCGACAAGGTCAAGGGCATTTCGGGCATCAAGGACGTGAGTGACCTGAAGGAACCGGTCAAGTTGCTGATTGATCTGCGTAGCGATGCGGATCCCGATGTTGTCCTGAACCAGCTGTACCAGTTCTCGCCGCTGCAATCGTCGTTTTCGATGATCTTTCTGGCGCTGGTGGATGGCAAGCCGCGGGAGTTGAATGTCAAGCAAATCCTGCAGGAGTTCATTCGTCACCGTATCAGTGTCATTCGTCGCCGTACGCAGTTTTTGCTGGCCCGGGCTCGCCGTCGCAAACACACGATCGAGGGTTTGTTGCTGGCGCTGGTCAACATCGATGAAATCATTGAAACGATTCGCAAGTCGCAAACGCAGGCCGAAGCCAAGACGAAATTAATGGGCATCGAGTGTCCGGCGGCCATGATGCAGCGGGCGCTGGGCGAGGCAGGCTTTCGCGTCTTTCAGGAAGAACGCGGCGCGGCCGACGTGTACACGCTGACCGCCGTGCAGGCGGATGCCATTTTGAAAATGACGCTGGGTCAGCTGGTTAATCTGGAACAGGAAAAACTTGGCGGCGAACATAACAAGCTGCTGGATGAGATTGCCGATTACCTGGAAACGCTGGGCGACGAGCAGAAAATCTATCGCATGATCAAGGAGGATCTCAACGAGATCCGCCGCAAATACGCCGACAAACGTCGCACCGAAATTTCGGGTGAGGAAATCGGCAGCATCGACATCGAGGACCTGATCGAAGAAGAGAACATGGTGGTGTCGATTTCGCACCGCGGATACATCAAGCGGACTCCGGTCAGCAGCTATCGCGCGCAGCGGCGTGGCGGCAAGGGTATGAAGGGTGCCAAAACCGAGGAAGAAGATCCCATCGAACACGTATTCGCGGCCAGCACCCACGATTACCTGCTGTTCTTTTCCACCAAGGGCAAAGTGTATTGGCGCAAGGTCTACGAGCTGCCGCAATTGCGTCGCGACAGCCGCGGTCGCGCCATCGTCAATCTGCTGCAGCTGGCCGACGGCGAGGAGATCGCCGATTGCCGTGCCATTCGCGATTTCACCGCCGAAGATCACTATCTGATGATGGCGACTCGCAACGGACTGGTGAAGAAAACGGCATTAATGGCCTACAGCCGCCCCAAGCGCAATGGCATCATCGCCATCAAACTGCGTGAAGACGACGAATTGATCGATGTCGTGGTCACCAAGAAAGGCGACGATATTATTTTGGCGACGGCTTCCGGCATGGCCATCCGTTTCGATGAATCGGACGCCCGTCCGATGGGTCGCAATACGTCGGGCGTCAAAGGCGTCTCGCTGACTGGTGGCGACCAGTTGGTGGGTATGGTCGTCGTGACCGATCCCGATGCGACGTTGCTGACCGCCTGCGAACACGGATACGGCAAACGGACCTTCTTTGGAAGCGACGAGGGACCGGAAGACGAGACGTCCAGTGCCATGCGGTACCGGCGACAAAAGCGGGGCGGCAAAGGGGTTCGCGATATCAAGACCACAGCCCGCAACGGCAAGGTCATCGGGATCCTGCCGGTCACCGACGACGACGAAATCCTCATGATGACGTCCCGTGGCAAGTTGCAACGAATCGCCTGCAGCGATATCAAGCCGATCGGCCGGAACACCCAGGGGGTCCGCATCATGACGCTCGATGACGGCGATACGCTGGCCGCCGTGGTGCGTGTTCCGCCGGAGGGCAATGGTGACGAGCCCGAAACCAGCGAGGGACCTGACTCGGCTGCGCCGGCTGGCGATGCCGACGCCCCATCGTCCTGAGCCGGCTAACGCCTGATGGTTTCGTCTGCTACCGGTCGCCGAAATGTTGCCAAATCAGTCTTTCCGTAAACCGCCGGATTGGTCAAAAATACGGCTCTGAGGACGGTTTGCCCTTTACGTCGGGGGCAGCTGGTTTAATGTGGGTGGTTTGCAGCACGTCGAGAATACACGGCCTGACTGCCATCCCACCGGAAACCGGCAAAAATCCGCCGCTCCCCCGCTCTTGATCTTTCGCCGCCTCTCACAGCCCCTCAATTGGAGATTTGATTCATGGATATTGCCATGATTGGAACCGGGTAC
Source organism: uncultured Pirellulaceae bacterium (assembly GCA_947258905.1). Classification (GTDB taxonomy): domain Bacteria; phylum Planctomycetota; class Planctomycetia; order Pirellulales; family Pirellulaceae; genus CAJQPP01. The sequence continues at coordinate 5,147 of CAMYKF010000118.1, forward strand.
GTTGGCCTGGTGTCGGGAACCTGTTTTGCCGAAAGCGGTAATCATGTGACCTGCGTCGATATCGATCAGGCCAAAATCGACGATTTGAACAAGGGCAAGATTCCGATCTACGAACCGGGGCTGTCGGAATTGGTCCTGCGTAATGCCACCGCCGGGCGGCTGGTATTTACTACCGATCTGACCAATGCAGTGAAAGACGCACGGGTTGTGTATCTGGCCGTGGGAACACCGCAGGGCGAAGACGGATCGGCTGACCTGTCGGCATTGTGGAGCGTGGTCGATTCAATTGCTCCGCACATACGCGACGACGTGATTATTGTGACCAAGAGCACGGTGCCGGTCGGTACCAATGCCGGCATCTGGAATCGGCTTCACGAAATCAATGGCAAGCGTTATCACGTGGCCAGCAATCCGGAATTCCTCAAGGAAGGTGCCGCCATCCATGATTTCATGTACCCGGACCGCGTGGTTGTCGGTGTGCGTGACCCGGAAGTCGCGGAAGTGCTGCAGGAACTCTACTCGCCTTTCCTGCGCACCGACAGGCCGTTTTTGTCGATGTCACCGGAAAGCGCCGAATTGACCAAGTACGTGGCCAACGCATTGCTGGCCACCAAAATCAGCTTTATCAACGAAATGGCCAATCTGTGCGAAGCGATGCAGGGTGACATCAATGATGTGCGCCGCGGCATTTGTCACGATCAGCGGATCGGTTTCGCCTTTTTGTTCCCCGGTGTGGGATATGGTGGCAGTTGTTTTCCCAAGGACGTGCGGGCGCTGGCCAGTATGTCCCATACCCATGGTTTAAAGCCGACCATCCTCAACGCCGTTGACGATGTCAACAACCGGCAAAAGCATATTCTGATACATCGCATCGAGGAACACTTCCAGAAAAACCTGGCGGACAAGGTGTTTGCGGTCTGGGGTCTGGCTTTCAAACCCAAGACCGATGACATCCGCGAGGCTCCTGCGCTGGTGCTGATCGATCGCCTGCTGGCTCACGGAGCGACGGTGCGTGTGTACGATCCCGAAGCACTGGAAAATGTTCGCGAGCTCTATGGCGACAGGCTGCAGTACTCCAATCGCTCGATCGATGCCCTGAAGGGGGCCGATGTGCTGGTGATCAACACCGAGTGGGATATGTTCCGTCATCCCGATTTTGACGAGATCAAGGAGATGATGGCTGAACCGGTGATATTTGACGGGCGCAATCTCTACGACAGTCGCCAGATGGCCAAGCTCGGCTTTACCTACTACTCGATTGGCCGGCCTCCGGTTCGCGATTCGATCGAAGCCACGTAAGGGGCCCCGGGGCTGGTGCCGTGATGGCTGGACCCGTGGCTGAAACCGGCCTGATGCAAGGCGCCGCCGGCATCGGCCTGTTTCTGATCCAGTTGGAGATGATCCACCGCGGCAGGGAACCATGCAGTGTGTTTGGCGATCTGATGCAGTGAGAACAGACGCAACCCCGCTGGGGTTGTTGGATGATCGCCCCTTGAATACCCAGGGTCCAGGAACCCCGGGCTATTGACGGAACCCCGCTGGGGTTCTCCATGGGCCGAGTCGATTCATCTTGTAGCCTGTGGGGCAGGCGTGCGGGATGTTACCTGCGTCGCGGCATTTGTTGCAGTTGTTCACGCAGGGCATCCAGGCCAGTGGTCGACTCGCCGACCAGACTGGAAGCCGTTTCGGTGCCCTGGGCGAACACGGATTCCGCCGTCGATTCCACTTCCTGTTGCAACGCGGTGATCCAGCCAGGCAGTTCGAAGCCCACACCGATGGGCTGTTGCGTCAGGGATTCGGCATAGTTTTCGATCATCTCGAAAGAACGACGGGCCGCTTCCGGATCGGCATCATGCATGGCGCTGGGAACCAGCGAGATCAGCCGGTCCACGTGCATCGGGTGTACAAATCGCTCGTTGAGCCGCTGGCTGACGGTGGCCATCTGGATGGAGTAACGTTCCTGCAGGTCTTGCAGCTTGTCGATCAGTTTGTCGGCTTCCGGGTTCACGCGCTTGGCCAGCAACCGTCGCCACAATCGGGCTACAGCATTTTCACCAAACCGCACCAGGGACTCGTGAGCCCAAATGACCGGCTTGAGGTTCCAGCAAACACGATCGTAGCTGTAGCGGAGTCGCAGAAAATCCAGCAACACGAACAACAGGCGGCCATTATCGGATTGCGTGGTCGTGCAATTGTAATCGCGGTATTCGTTGAAGTTTTCAATGATGGCTTCCAGCACCCACGTAAGATGGCGAATGGCGTCGTTGCGCGAATAGCCCCGATTGATTTCGGCGACGAACCGCAAGCCGATTTCATCCGATCCTTCCTCCTCGACGCGGTTCAGCCAGGTCTCCACGCCCTGATGCAGGATAGCGCGGATGTTGGCCAGATTCAGAAACTGCTGGGTAAAGATGTCTTCGCCGAATTGGTCGATGAAGGTTACCAGTTGTTGCCAGGCCGTATCGTCGCGTACCTTTTCCAGCACGCTCAGCCGCAACGTCTGGCTGTGACTGAGCCATAGCATCAACATCGATTCGGCGAGCATTTCCAGACAGTCAAACAGCGCGTTCTGGCTGTCGTCGCGGGGCTCCGTGGACGACGCTTCATCCTCGGCGGCCGCCAGGGCGGCGTCGCGTCGCGCCGCCTCAATCAATGCCTCGACCATGGCCGTATAACCGACACGAAACAGTTCGTCGAATTCCGTCACCGCGCCTTGCCGCACCGACTGGTTGCGTTCCATCATCAACGCCAGATGGATCAATTCGCGGGTCTCGGTGAATCGACCCAGCCGGGGCAGGCTGTCCAGCAATTGCTCGATCATGCACTGACGCACGCGAGTGGAAACGATTTGCAGCGGATCGCCACCTTTGGACAACGGCACATACAACAGCGGTTTGTCGGCCAGCAGCGTCATCAAGTCCGGGAGATCACGCGACAGCAGTTGCTGATCGGAACGCAAAACCGCCGACAGAATGCTGATCCACAACCTTTCTTCTGCAGCTTCCGCAGCCTCGGCAGCGGCTGGTTCCGCCGACACCGGCGGCTGGCCCCCGGGCCGCGAAATGGCGGCCAGCAACCGCGCGGCGCTGGTTGTGTCAACGCGCAAATTGATGGCCTGGTCCAGCATCATTTCCTTGAACAGACGTTGCCGATCGTAATCGACGAGCGAGTCGACCGAGCCATCCGGCTGGGGCAGCCGGTATTTCTGAATGGATCGAATCAACTCATCGATCTGGCGGCAGTTGGACTGGGCCTGGCGTTGCCAGTCCTCGATCTTGCGTGATTGCCGGGCCAGGAACTCGTCATGCTGGTCCCCCTGCAGGCAGGGTTCGGTGAGTCCATTGACGAACATGGCGGCCTCGACCCAGTATTCGGCCAGCGCCTGCAAAAACTCCAGCCGGTCAGCGATACGTTGAAACTCTGCCTGGATGTTTTCTTCGGAAGGTTTGCCCCCGCCGTCAAATACCGCACCATCGAACCCGTCATCGGCCGATTCGCGAAACACCATGTCCTGGTAGGCAGCCCGATACAGGTCTTCTTCGTCGTCATCCAGCGGGCCAGCCAGATGGTCCCCGGCGGTTGTCGGTCCGTTTGACTTGCCGCGCGAATTTAGTCCGAACCGCGGGACATTCCAAAAATCACCCGCGTTGGCTTCGACATAATCACAAAACTTGCGAATACGCCTCCACATCTCCACGTAGGCTTCTTCCGATGGTTCTTCAGCGACCAGTGCCCGCTGGCGGCTGATCCATTCCAGCACCAGGGACTGAAACGAACCGGTGGTTTGTTGCAGAGGAATGGTCTCGCATTGTGTCAGCCAGTGAATCAACAACGCCATGGATGTCACGAAGTCCCGGCGATCGATCAGGCAGCCGATGGCCAGAATGTAGGCGCGGGGAGATTGAAAGGACTGTGCATGTGCGGCCCAAAACTGCACATTGCCACTTTGGGCGCCCGTTTTGTGCCATTGATTCAGCAAACTCGCCACATCACGTGTCGCCCCGTAAATCTCGTCGGCATTCGCTGACTCCACGCTGGAGACTTCATGCACCGCGAACTTGTGCCACCAGTCCACAATCTCGCGAAAGTTGTTTTTGACCCGCTCGCTGATGTCCTGCTGGTCAGCCGCCTGAGCGGCGATCCATACTTGCGATGCAAAACAAAAGAGCTGTTCCATCAGTTGCACCAGTTCATCGGCCCGATGATCGCGAACGCTGCTGTCGGTGCCGGCGAACAGATTGTAATTGGCGTCAAAGCCGATAATGTTCCACGGATCAATGATCGCGCCACAACCCACCGCCCGCTGCAAATAATCAAACAACCGCGGCAACGATTCGCTGGCCAGCGGCAAATCGCTCTGCTCCAAAGCCTGATAGCCGGTGTGCATCAGACATTCCAGCTGGCACAGCATCCGCGCCGAGGCGACTGGCAAAATGTTGGCGTGCCGGATGGCTGCCTGGTCGTAACCCATCCGTGAAAAGATCAGCGCCAGATGCACATGAACCATTTGAAAGGCGCGATAGCGAGCCAGCTGACGGTTCAAATGCTGACGTGCAGCGCCAAACGGCTGCTGCCGTGTTTCGGCTTCCTGCAGCAATCGTTGGCGTTGGGGATCCTCCAGACGCGACAGCAGGTCTGCATAAAACTGGTCGCGATACCGGGCAATTTTTGGCATCAGCCCGGCCAGCGTGACGGTCGAATCATGGGCACCGGGACCCCACCCGCAAATCCCGGCCGCCATCAGGATCGTGCCGGCCAATACCGAACCGGCTTCCAGCACAAGTTCGTTGCGGGGCAAGTCCGGTGTATCGGCAATTCGGGAAGTCAGTGCATCCAGTGTGACCTGGTGAATGACAAACCGGCGGTAGCGGCCCTGATTGTCGATATGGTGCTCGTCCCACTGCCCAAAGTGATGGTTGGGCCGCTTGTTCACCGGGTGGTCGAAGTCGAATGATCGGGGATCAACGGCCAGTTCGTCCAGCAAATCCGGATGGAACTGGGCATCATCCAGCAATTGTGGATCCGTCTGGTACAGCAATTCAATCGCGCACTGGATCACCTCGTGACACGGGCCGTCCGCCACGCCGGCACCACGAATGTAAAGCGGAATCGGCCGCACCCACTCGTGTTCACAGGGTTCGATTTTTTGCGATTCCAGTACTGCCACGGGCCGGTGGCCGATGAAGTCATTCAGGCGAGCCACTACCTGCCGCGCCAGATGGTCGGGTGGGCCATCGAGCCCGGATTGCAGGACGAGTTCGAATACGCGACCGATAAAAAACGCATTGAACAATGACTCGGGACTGCGGTGAAACAACAGGTCGCGATGGTGAACCAGATAATGTGGCAACACATGCTGAAAAGTCAGCTTGAGCGCGGTTTTGGCCTGACTGGCATCGGCAAAGGCCGGGTTGTCCTGCTCGGCCACTTGCAGACTTTCCTCCAGCAATTGATGCACCGATTCATACACCGGGTCCCCGTCTGCGGGGTCGTCAACGGCCGCGAACAACCCGTTGAGCGAACCCAGCATGGCCGGGTCTTCGGCGCCCGAGGAGAAATTTAGATAACCCAGGACGCGTTCCACACGCTGCTGGTCGTCGGATTGCAAGCGGGCCGGGCTGCTCATGGGCACAACCCCTTCCGGGCAGCCATGGGGTCACACGGCAATTCGATCAACCTGACTTCTGCGACCCGAATTACCATCAATGCTGTTCCCGACAAATCATCCCCGCAAATCTCGCCCACCTGAAAACGCTGCTGGTGGCAATGTCAGCGCGAGGCGAACAGACCATGGTACGAAATGCCCGTTTGAGTGGTCTATGGGGCGTCACAGGCCGGCTTCGCGACGGACCAGTGTCGCCCGGGTGCAGGCAGATTTGGACCAGCAAATCACTTCCAAACCCCGAGGAATTTGCATTTTGTTGCAGCCACGCGAAGAAATCGGGCGGTAGCTGTAACAACTTCCAGAATTCCACGCTGTCAAAGGCTGATCACATTTGGGTGCCCTGAGCGGCCTCAGCCTGACAATCTTTTACGCGAAACGAGGGAGAAAACAATGTTTAGACTGGCTCTTGGCCTCGCCTTATTCACCGTTATTCAATCGGCCGTGGCTTTCGGTAACGACGTTGAAGTGTATTACAGCAATGGTGATGTCATTGTCAAAGGTGACGCCGACGGAAATGACATCGAAATTCGCAGACTCCATTTGTCCGTTCATCAATTTCGAGGTTTGAACGGAACGACCATCAACGGTTCTTCGGATCCGGTCATTCTTCCGATTCAGGATGACTTGCGAATCTGGATGTACGAAGGTGATGACCTGGTCGATATTCGCAGTCTGTATCTGAGAGGCACGTCTCACGCTGACCTGGTTGTCGAATTGGGATCCGACCACGATGTATTTTCATTGCGGAATGGTAGCGTCAGAAGAGATGTGACCATTACTGATCGGGATATCTATCGAGGGAACGACAAGATCACCGTAGGGGAGTGCAGCGTTGGAGATACTCTCGACATCAATACTCAGGGCATTGCCGACATCCGAGTGTTCTATAACGATTGTAGATTCCTCTTCATTGATTCTGGTCACTTCGGCGACGACTTTGTCAGTCTTGTGGCAAACGAAGCGATTAGTTGGGTAATCGATACATCCAATGAAGACGACCACATGGTTTTTATCGGGAACCATATGACGTCCAATGCTCGAATCAACCTTCATGATGGCAATGACTCAATTCAATATAGCTCCAATGGATTTTCGGGATACATCCTCAGTATTGACGGCGGAGCTGGAACCGATACCGGAAGCAGGTTGCCGCGGAGCAGCGACGCGATATTTGGCTTTTTGGGGGGGACCATTCGAGTTATGAACTTAGAGTGACAACCACGAGTGGGTTTGCCCCAATAGCATGAGCCTCAATTTGGCTTAAGGACATCCATCGTCGGCGCATCGAATCTTCTTCTTTTCGCCAGGTCTCAAGGCTCGCCATTCATTGGATGGCGAGCCTTTTTTTGTTGCCGGGCGATTCCGGCGTTTCAAGCGTTATGGAATAACAAAATCCAATCTGGTGATCAGGTAGTTGACGAGGCCACGAGTCCCTCCCGTTACTGGTTGAAAACAGGACTCGTCGCCTCGTCCACTCCGCAGAAAACAATCGTTCACGGCCTCCTCGCTCGCATGGCGGACGCCGGGGCCAGCTGGCAGGGCAGAAAGGTCCGTTTTTGAGGGTTGCAACGGTCCGTGCGGAATCGCCTGAAATCACCGTCTGCCAGCCCCCCTGAACCGAAAATAAAAATGACATGCCTCGGCATTGCAGGTAAAATTGAGACTGATTATCGATCCGCCATACGGAGCAGGGCAAACCCATGAAAACGACTATCATTCCAACACCGTTACGCTTGTCGGGGTTGCTGGCACTGGCTTTCATGCTGGTGTTTTCCGCCATGGTTAACACCTCCGAGGTGGCCGCCGTCGACGTGCGGGATGATGTGGCCCGGCAAGCCGGATTGACCGTGATGTGGCAGACCCAGCTGCAACATGATCCCACCCGGGATCACATCGTGGACATGGTGTTGCACGTCCATGACGACAAGGCGATGTCGTACTACGAGATTCGCTACGGAGCGATTCGCGAAACGGTCTCCTTCGACGACCTGAATCCCCGTGGCGTGGCCTTTCGTGATCTGTATTCGGACGATCCCGGCCGTGGCGCCCGAGAGTGGGCCGAATTGCGCAAGGAAGTCCTCGAGGCCGAAGGGCATTCCGATGTGACGATTGAACTGATCACGGTGCCCCGCACCACGATTTATTCGCTTTCCGGCTCGGGCGGCATCCACGCCATTGATGCGGAGACCGGGGCGACCCGCTGGACGGCTCGTGTGGGCGATCCCATGGCGCCGACCTTTGGACTGGCTGCCAACAACACCCGTGTCATTGCAGTGCGTGGTTCCAAGGTTTATTGCCTGGATGCCATGACGGGCCTGGATATCTGGACCCGCTCGACGAAGTATGCTCCCGGTGGCGGGGTGGCCATGTCCGATACGTTTGCCTATGTGACTTCCATCGAAGGTCATTTGCAGATGTTCCCCCTGAACTCCACGGGCTTGCCCGAACGATTCTTCGCTTCCAGCGGACCGGCCACGTACGATCCTACGGTGACGCCGGAGACCGTTTCCTGGTCGACCGAACGCGGCTTTTACAATGTGTCCCGCAGCACAGTCGCTTCACTCATGTACCGCATGGAAACGGAGGACGAGTTTCAGGCACCTGGGACCAGCGTGGGAAATAATCTGGTTGCCAACTCCACCAATGGCAGCGTCTACGCAATTGATGAATTGCGGGGCAGCCTGGTGTGGGACTTTGCCGTAGGTGAACGACTCGACAAACAACCCATTTCCATTGGCAACAACACCGTGCTGGTTATCACCGCACTCAACAACCTGGTGGCGCTGGACGGCAACACGGGCGATATCGCAACAGGCTGGCCGAAACGGGTCGTGCATATCTCTGAATACGTGGGTGCCAGCCAGAACATCCTGTACTTCCTGGATCCCACCGGGCAGTTGGTGGGATTGCGGCGCGATTCAGGCAGTCGCGTGGTATCTGCCCCTGTCGGTGACCGGGTGCCCATTGCCAATGAGCGCACGGACCGGCTGTATCTGGCCGATGCCGCAGGATCCCTGATCTGCATGCGGGAACTGGCCAATTTCAATCCGGTCATTCACGGCGATGATTTTGCGATCGGGCAGGTGGAAACGGAACCTCAGGAAACCGAACAGCCCGCCAAACCAGCCGAGACCCGGGACCCCTTTGGCGTGCCCGATGCGGACGATCCGTTTGCCGATCCGGGTGCGTCGGCGGATCCTTTTGGTGATCCGGCCCCGGCACCGTCGGGCGATATGGACGAAGACGATCCCTTTGCCGACGAAGACGACCCCTTTGGCGAAGAGAAAAAGGACGAGGACGATAAATCCGGCGACAACAAACCCGACAACCCGTTCGGCGATGATGGCCGGTAGCCTTGGCCGCCAGCCCTCATATCCATCATCGAGCGACGTGTGTCCAACACGTCGCTTTTTTTATGCCCGCCGGGTTCGTTCAGTCTGCTGTGGCGTGTCAACCACTTGACCGGCTCGTTGCCAGGTTTACAAAGGATCGCTGCATTGTATCCCGCTCCCCTTACGGCAACGGATTCCAAAAGTGAACGAACCAGCAACGGCTACCCAAGTGAACGAAACCTCCAGCACGACGTTGGCTCGCGCCATCATCAGCGTTAGCGACAAGACCGGCTTGACCGAATTCGCCACCGCGCTGGTGAAGTCAGGCGTGGAGATCTACAGCACCGGCGGCACCGCGCGGCATTTGACCGATGCCGGCTTGTCCGTCCATGACGTCGCCGACTATACCGGCTTTCCCGAAATGATGGACGGGCGCGTCAAAACCCTGCATCCAAAGATCTTTGGCGGCATCTTGTGCCGGCGGAATCTGGCGGCAGATATGGAATCGGCGGCCGGGCACGGTATCGTGCCCTTCGATCTGGTTGTCGTGAATCTGTATCCGTTTGCCCAAACTATCGCCCGCGAGGACTGTGATCGCGAGATGGCCATTGAGAACATCGATATCGGCGGTCCCAGTCTGGTACGGGCTGCTGCCAAGAACAGTGCGTTCGTGACGATTGCCACTTCGCCCGCTCAATATCCGGATATTTTGCAGGAACTGCACAAGAATGGTCACACCAGTGCCGCGTTGCGTTACCGGTTGATGGCCGAGGCCTTTGAACACACGGCCGCCTACGACCGCATGATCGCCGATCACTTTGCCGGTTCATCCAGTGCGGATGCCAATGACCTGCTGCCACCGACCATGCAGCTGAATTTGTCACGCAGCATGAACTTGCGATACGGCGAAAACAGCCACCAGGTGGCTGCCCTGTATGCGCTGGCCAATGATAACAGACCCAGTCTGGCGGCAGCACGACAACTGCACGGCAAGGAGCTGTCTTTCAATAACCTGCTGGATATCAACAGCGGCATCACCATGGCCAGCAGCTTTGCCGATCCGGCCTGCATCGTAATCAAGCACAACAATCCCTGTGGTGCTGCTGCCGGTGGAACGCTCCGCGACGTGTTTGATCGGGCGTTTCAGGGCGACCCCGTCAGCGCCTTTGGCTCGATTGTGGCCACCAATCGGGAAGTCGACGCGGCAACAGCCGCGTTTCTGGCTGCAGGTGAGTTCTTTGTGGAGTCAATCGTGGCCCCGGCCTTCTCGGACGAGGCGCTGGAGATTCTGACCACCAAACCAAAATGGAAAAAGAATGTGCGTCTGATTGCCTGTGAACTGGCTGATGTTGATGCCGTTCGCCTGGACATGCGACGAGTGCACGGAGGATTTCTGGTACAGCAAGCCGACGATTTGCTGGTCGATCCGTGGGACTGGAACGAGGCAACCGGGCTGGCGATGGCGGATGAACTGCAATCGGAACTGGCTTTTGCCTGGAATATGGTACGGTTCGTCAAGTCGAATGCCATTGTGCTGGGACGTGATCGGTCGTTGTGCGGTGTCGGTGCGGGACAAATGAGTCGCGTTGATGCCGTGCGAATTGCCATCGACAAGGCGGGATCGCGGGCGCGTGGCAGTGTGCTGGCCTCCGATGCGTTCTTTCCCTTTCCCGACTCGATCGAGATGGCAGCTCAGGCCGGCATCGCGGCCATCATTCAGCCAGGCGGATCGGTCAAGGACGAAGACGTGATCGCCGCTGCCCGCGAGCACGGGATTCCCATGCTGCTGACCGGTCGCCGACACTTTTTGCACTAAGCCCGCGTTCTCGACGGCCGCCGACGGCCGACGTCGCGATGCCATGAAACGGCAAGTCGCCATTACCGGACCAACGCCCGAGTTTCTCCGCTGGTCCATTCGCCAGTTGTGTCCGTTACGCGCCGATACCGATCTGGCGTCCGTGGATCAAACCGAAAAGCGGCTGCGCGCGATACGCGCGGCAGGAACGGCTCGCCAGGCCGAAAGCGTGTATGAAGGAATCGCCTGCCGTCGCATCGATGGTCAATGGAAGGGTTTTCGCATCGAGGAAGTATTTGGCTTGTGGGATGGAGAAGCGGTCGTGCAGGAAATGTGCGGCAGCTGTCCAGCCAACGTCGGGCCCGCGGATGTACCGCTGGCTGGCTGCCACGGCTGGCTCAGGCCGATTGACGACCAGCCATGGTCCCGGCACATCGAAGACACGCTGCACGAATCGCTGCGGCTGAACATAGAGCAACACTTTTTGCCGACTCGACCGGTGTGGTATGGACTGTGGGCGAGGGGTGAATTGAATTCCCGGCAGTTATCGATCCTGCATCAAGTGTTTTCGTGCCTGGACAAAAGCGACGTGGGCCGGTACGAGGAAGTGACCGCATTGTGTCGTGCCATCGATGTCTGTCTTGCGCACGGACAGTTGCTGGACGTCGAGTTGATTCCGGCCGGACACAGCGACGGGTTGACCTGGACGATCCAGCCGCATTGCGATCGCTGCAAAGCAGCTTTTGGAACGGAGCAATCGGGATGCCGGGTTTGTGGCAAGGCGGGACGAGGGCATCCCGAGATCAAACGCAAGGTTCTGGGGTTGCGACCGTGGGTCGACTTGTCCCAGGTGATCGGCAGCGATTGCTCCGCGTTTATTCAGCGTCACCATTTGGCTGATTGAGTGAGATGCTGAATGAGAATGCTGCGCCTAAGAGTAGGGCACGCTTAACGAATGCTGCGCTCAAGGATTTGCTGCGCTTAAGGATTTGCTGCGCCAAAAGCATGCTGCGTTGAATGCTGCGCTTAAAAAAACGGGACCACACCCCGATGTGATTTGCAGGTTCAATGCGTGAGCGGGACACTGACCGCTGGCGGCTGCCGAATTGCAGCCGCGTGGAAACATTCCTAACGACCGAAGAACTTGCGGTTGGATTGCGGAGTGTGCCAGTCGCGATGGGCGTCCAGCAGTTTTTCCAGTTCGTCATCCAGCCAACTGGCGAATTTGGCCAGTCCGGCGGCGTTGATTTGTGCGGGGCAAGCCTGCGATTGCGACCGGGTTTCGGCGGCAGCCGCGGGTTCCTGATATTGTGAGTCGTGATTTGACATTGTCCTTGTTCCTATCTCTTTGACGCCCATACTGTTGGAATGTTCGTCTGTGACTGCTTATTACAGCGGCAAAGTCCATGCCAGCGTTACAAAGACTCTCGATGAATCGCCTAAGTTGCTAATCGCAAAGGGTTTGCGGTTAGATGCCGAAAATCACCATTTGTCGGGAATTGTCGCCAAATTGACACCGATTCCGGTGCAAAAGACCACATTGGCATGAACTGCCCCAAAACGGCGATGGCGTTGCCGAAACGGCGTAGTTGGAAAAACACCGCTTGCGGTAAGATTTGCTGCGATGCAGCACGAGAAGCCAGCTAACCGAGTTCGCCGGGACAACGAAAGGACCCACGATGATTGGAAGGATTTGCCTTGCCGCGGCTTTTGTTTCGTTGTGTGGTCCACCGGCTGTGGCTCAAATGACTGATCCGTATTCACCCAGCCCTGGACCGCAGACCGCGTTGTTGGGCAATGTTTTTGCGGATGAAATCTGCAGCTCCGGAAATGTCGCGGTGCGTTGCGTGCCACTTTGCCAGGACATTTGTGGCAACTCCGTCGATCAGGTCATCATGACGCCGTCGGTTGTGCTGTTGCCGGCCTGTGGTTGTCAGCAAGTGGTTTATCTGGCACAGACCACTCCCGAAGGGAACTTGTTGCCGGTGTATTCCGGGACAACGTTTGCGACCGGCCCCATGCATACCTGGAAAGTCGTGCCTATGACGAGCAATCGACTGCCCCAGTTTCGTCCGGTGCCTCCCGTCAATGGCTATCCGACACAACCGCGCATTTTTCCGGCGCGGCGAGGTACCTGGTTCCCATTGCGGGGACGGCGTTCGCGTTAACGGAATGAAGCAGGCAGTCCGGCGCAGTTGAGGGTGCACAAAACCGCCTTTGCAATTCTGTTGTTACCAGGCTTCCTGTTTTATCTATTTTAACGCGCGGTCTTGTATGCCAGACGCGTCAAGAATCATCACAACTTTCGGCCCTTTTTGTGATGTTCAGCCGGCCTCCACCACTTGAGAGCAAAAAACCAACTTGTTAGCTTGATTCGCTAACGCAGATAACCCCAGGAGGCTTTTTTACTGGTTATCTGAAGCCGGATGGAATTCGGCGGGATGTCAAAAACCCGAACGGATGCCTGGGGACGTCAAGTAAATTTGTTCGCCGTGCAGGTCGGAACCTGCCATTCTTTTTGACTTTTGACAGTTACTTTCTTGAGGAGATTCGTGATGAGACAATTCGTAGCTTTTGGCATCGCAATGATGTTTGCGTTTGCAGTTTCGGCTGCTGACCTGCAGGCCCAGTGCTGTGGCAATTCCGGTGTCGCTTATGCCACGCCGATGACCTACGGTGCTCCGGTTGGCTACTCCAGCTATGGTTATGCACCCCAGGCGTGCAATCAGTGCTGCACCGTGCGACGCGGACTGTTTGGCCGTACGGTTACCCGTTGTTCCACATGCCCCAGCACCGCTTGCTGTGCCACCGCACAACCAACGTACGCCGCGCAAACGTACGCCGCGCAAACGTACGCCGTGCAACCCGTTGCCTACACCAGCACCACCGGTTGCAATACCTGCTCGACCGGCAGTTGCGCACCCTGCACAACGTGTTGTACAACACGCCCGACGCTGTTCCCGCGTCGTACGGCTACCTACTGCAGCACCTGCTGCACGCCTTGCCAAACCGGCTGTGCCCAGCCCATGTATGGCACGACCGTCTCAGGTTGCGCCGGCTGTGCTGGCGGCTCGGTCATGATGAGCCCCACGATCCAGGGCGTTCCCGCCCAGGGCACCATTGTGCAGCCGCAAACCATCCAGCAAGGTACGGTCAGTCCTCCCACCCCGGATGACACCTAAATCGAAATACATCGAATTTAGATGGTCCGGCCGCGGCCGGTTATGACAAACGAGAGGGCCAGACTCGTCACCGAGTTTGGCCCTTTTTTTATTGCTGATACAATGGAACGCAATTTCGCCTTTGTCTTTGGAATGCCATGCGAGTTCGTTCACGCAAACACTATCGCACCAACACGGTCAACATGAACGAGTTGATGCACATCATCCTCAGTCTGCAATTAATGTTTGGTTCACGTCGCGCCCTTGGGGCATTGTTGGTCATCTTGGCGCTGGGCGGGATCGCTTTCGGCGTCTGGTATTACTGGAGTGATCCGGGACGCACGCTGAAGCAGGCGGATCGCGATCTGGCTGCCGCTGACACCCTGTGGGACCGTGACGAACACGTCGATGCTGTGCGGGAATACAAACGGCTATTGCGCAAGAGTGATCCGGTCGATCCCCGCTATACCTATCTGCCGCGCGACGTGCGGCCGCGGTTGTATCGCCGTATCATTTCGCACGAGGCGACGTTTGCCGAGCGCGCCGAAGCCCGCGACTGGATTACCGCGGCCTATCACGAGGGCATCAATTTCGAGCGGCCTGATTTTGAACGCGAGGAGACATGGCAATTGTGGGAGCAAGTCGTGGGCAGCCTGCGCAGCGGTGCCGACCGCGACCGAAATCTGCTGGATGAAGTGAAAGGCAAAAGCCCGTAGCGGCCTTACCGATCCCAGAATACGACTTCGCCATCGTCGATTTCGACCATGATCTTGAAAATCTCCGACAGCCGCTCCAGATTGATCGACTGCACGCTGCCGTCCGCCATGCCCATGTTGACGACACCTTCCCATTCATCACACAGACCCGCGGACGGGTCGTCTCGCTCGGACCAGTCGTAATCATCGGGCTTGGTCCAGATGACCGAGTTCTCGGCATTGGCTTCCAGCATGAGAATGGTACGACTCGTGCCATCGGCGATTTCTTCCAGTGACAGGCCGGTCGGAAACTCGGTGTCGGCATCTTCCGGATCGGGCATGATCGTGCTGTCTCCGGTGGGCACGACGTACACTGTCTGGCCTTCCTCCGTGCGAATTCGGGGATGCTCGAAGTCCCTTGGCATTTCGGCGATCAGTTCCCGGTTGTGCTCGCTATCCCACGGTTCATCCAGATGGAATCGTTCATACAAGTCGCTGTATTCCAGGTAGGGCAGAAGATGCACACGCCAGCTCAACAGCGGCGTGCCATCGTCAGCTTTTGAATAACGGGCCGGCAACGCCCGATGGGAGTCGTGATAGTTGTGCATGGCGATGACCAGCTGTCGCATGCGGTTGGCCGAATCCATACGGCTCGCTGCACGACGCACGGTGAAAATGGCCGGAATGACCCCGACCGCCGCGGCTCCGGCGACCGTTCCCGGCGTGCCACCTGGATACGTCTGACGCTGGATCATCTCGAACCCGTCGGGTGTGCGAAACACCGAGGAAATATTCGGTTTCATATCGCGGATCAGGGCGGTGGTGGACGGCAAGTCGCCCAACCCGAAGTCAAAGTCAGGAGGAAACATGTCCTCGCCCATCAGGGCCAGCATGGGAACACCAAGCTGAACGATCGTTTTCACATTTAGAGAGGTCACCAGAATCGGTCCTTCAGCGTCCATACGCGGTTGCTCAAACACCTGTGAGAACCATGGGTCTTGCACCAGCGCATCGTCCGCCATCACCTCCCGCCGCAGGTGTCGCCGCAGCGAGGATTTGTCCATAGAGATCAGAATTTCGCCATTGGCCAGCGACCACGTAAAATCGGGCATAAAGCCCCATTCGCTTTTGTCTTCCAGCGAATAGATCGTGCAACCGTTGACTTCGGACTCGGAAAATTCCACTTCGCCCGGGCCCATGGCGGCGTTGTCGCGAATCACTTCCACGATCTTGTTGTACGGATCGGTCAGTCCCATTTCATCCGAAACACCGATGCCCAGCACCCAGCCCGATACGGGATTGGTAAAGTTGATTGAACCATAGACGTAGGCGTGATCGTCCAGTCGCTCGACCACATCCCGTTCAAAGTCGATGTCCAGCATGGTGTTGAGCATGTCCATGCCTTCATCAAATTCTCCCGGACGCGACGCGACATCACTGAACTCCCGCACAAACTCAAGGATGGCCGGAACGGAAACGCGGCCGCCGACCATGACCATCTGGTCGTCCGAAATGCGACCGAATTCTTCGGGTTCCAGAGGCTCGCCCTGCAGCATGGCCAGCAATCCCCGGGGTTCATCGGGGTCCTCAATCCTGACGATGCCGCGACAAATGAATCCGGCATCATCCAGTCCACTGACCCAGCCGGCCGTCTGCAGTTGCTCAACACCCAGCATCTCCATCGCGTTATCGAATTCCGGCGGCGCGCCCTCGGCCCGTGCCATCTCTTTCACTGAATCAAGAATGGTTTCCGCATTCATATAACTGACACTGGAGATGCGGTCGACGGGCAAGTCACCACGCAGCTCGTTCAGCCACTCGGGCGGATCGGTCTGCATGTTGGCCAGTAGACGGGACATTTCACCCTCGCCCATGGACAAGGCAAGGTATTGGTCATCAACAACGCCGAAGGTGACCTGAGATTGAAATTCACGCTCATCGATCGACAAAGTGTAAAAGGACGCTC
Organism: uncultured Pirellulaceae bacterium; assembly: GCA_947258905.1. Lineage (GTDB taxonomy): Bacteria > Planctomycetota > Planctomycetia > Pirellulales > Pirellulaceae > CAJQPP01. The sequence continues at coordinate 21,761 of CAMYKF010000118.1, forward strand.
CGTTAACCGGAGTCTCGCCGAACTCCATGCCCTCATCATCCGCCATGGCCTGCACCATTTCGATCAATTCTTCGTTGAGCCGGTTGGCATCGTCGGCCAGATCAATCAGCCCGCCGCCATACAGATTCCAGGTATCATCGGTGTACTCGAGGCGGCTGAGATAAACACCGACCGACCGTGTCATGCAATGATCGGCGATCTCAAACAGTGTTCCGGCAAAAGAGGTTTCGTCTCCCTCGCCACCTTCCTCGGCCATTTGCCGAATGGCACTCTTGAGTTGGGCAAAGGATTCCTGAATCTCGACCTGGGCCAGCCAGCGTTCGGTTACATTCCCCTGGGGATCGGGCGTCACCACCGGCGACCAGGTGGTATAGAAGATGCACTCCGCCGGAGCGAACTGCGCCATAACCGGATCTTCCGGTCCGGGTGGCACTCCCAACGGCAAGCCTGCCTGGCCGCCCAGCCCAAACAAAAACACTATCAGTAATTCGGTAGCAGCAAATCCGATCATTTTGATCTCCCCTGTTTCGAATCGCCCACCTGACGGGCGGAGCGCCGACGCTGGCGACCACAATGGCGCGTCGTTGGCCGGTGACGACTGGGATTATTCTAGGGCCGTGAAATCATCTTGCAAAAAATTGACTCAAAAAACCGTCCGGTTGTGGTTAATTCAACCAATTTTTATAATCCCGAACCATGTCGCCGGGGCCCGTCGCCGGTGCTCCATCATTCTTTCCCCTGCTGCTCAACCACGCTGGCGCCATGAAAATCCACGAATACCAGGGCAAGCAAATCTTTCGCCAATCCGGAGTCACCGTGCTGGATGGCCATGTCGCACGAACGCCTGACGAAGCGGCCGACGCGTTCAAGAAACTCGGCGGTCCCCTGGCGGTGGTCAAGGCCCAGATTCATGCCGGCGGTCGTGGCAAGGGCACCTTTGTCGAACATCCCGAGCAGCACGGAGTGCAACTGGTGCGCAGCGCCGAAGAAGTCCGCGAAGTTGCCGGGCGCATGCTGGGTAGCCGGCTGGTCACGATCCAGACCGGTCCCGAAGGCAAGGTCGTCAACCAGGTGTTTGTGGAAGCGGGTTGCGACATCGCCCGCGAACTGTATCTGGGAATCGTGCTGGACCGCGACGCATCGCGGCCCGTGTTGATGTGCTCGAGCGAAGGCGGCGTGGAAATTGAACAGGTTGCCGCGGAAACGCCCGAAAAGATCTTCAAGGAACATTTTGACCCGGCTCAGGGCATCGAGAGCTACCAGATTCGCAAGCTCTGCCAACAGCTGGACATCAAGGGCAAGACCGTCCGCAGCGCCGACAAGTTCATGAAGTCCCTGTGCCGTATGTTTGTCGATCTGGATTGTTCACTGGTCGAAATCAATCCGCTGGTGATCACCGGTGGCGACGAGATACTGGCTCTGGATTCCAAAATGACTTTCGATGACAACGGCTTGTTCCGCCATCCGCAACTGGCCGAGTTGCGTGACCTGTCGGAAGAGGAAGAATCGGAAGTGCGGGCGGGGGCCGCGGGACTGAGTTATGTCAAGCTGGACGGCAACATCGGTTGTCTGGTTAATGGCGCCGGTTTGGCCATGAGCACGATGGACATCATCAAGCTGCATGGCGGAGAGCCAGCCAACTTTCTGGATGTAGGCGGCGGTGCCGATGTTGATCAGGTAACCGAGGCGTTTCGCATCCTGCTGGGCGATCCCAACACCAAGGCTGTGCTGGTCAATATTTTTGGCGGCATCATGCGTTGTTCGACGATTGCCGATGCCCTGGTCTCCGCGGCACGCACCGTGGGCTTTAACGTGCCACTGGTAGTACGACTGGAGGGCACCGAAGTGAAAGAGGGCCGCCGCATCCTGGAGGAATCCGATGTCGATTGCATCATCGCCATGGATCTGGCCGATGCGGCGCAAAAGGTCGTGGATGCGGCCGTAGCCGTCAGCGCGTGACAACGTAGCGGAAGTCGCCAGACTTCCCAAACCAGTACATCGGGAGTCTGGCGACTTCCGCTACATCATAAATTCAAAACCAAAAAGCAGACGCATGAGCATACTCGTTAACAAGGACACCAAAGTCATCTGCCAGGGCATTACGGGCGATGCCGGCGGCTTCCACACACGCGGCTGCAAGGAGTACGGCACGCAAATGGTCGGTGGAGTCACGCCGGGCAAGGGCGGGCAAACGGCCGAGGGGCTGCCCGTGTTCGACACGGTCACCGAAGCCCGCGCCGAGACGGGTTGTGATGCCACCATGATATTTGTGCCGCCGCCGTTTGCCGCTGACGCTATTCTGGAGGCGATTGATGCTGAAATCCGGGTAATCGTGGCGGTTACCGAAGGCATTCCGGCACTGGACATGGTTCGTGTGTACGAACAAGTCAAAGAAAGTGATTCGGTGCTAATCGGTCCCAACTGCCCGGGTGTGATTACGCCGGACGAGTGCAAGATCGGTATTATGCCGGGCTACATTCACCAAAAAGGCAACGTCGGCATCATGAGTCGCAGCGGAACGCTGACCTACGAAGCCGTGTGGCAAACGTCCAACGCCGGGCTGGGCCAGTCCAGTTGCGTGGGGCTCGGCGGGGACCCCATCGTGGGCACATCGTTCATCGATGCGCTCAAGTGGTTCCAGAACGATCCGGAAACCCAGGCCATCCTGATGATCGGCGAGATCGGCGGCAGCGCCGAGGAGGAAGCCGCCGAGTACGTCAAGCAGCATGTCACCAAACCGGTGGCTGGCTTTATTGCCGGTCGCACCGCCCCTCCGGGCAAACGAATGGGACATGCCGGCGCGATTATCTCGGGTGGTAAAGGCACGGCGACCGAAAAGATCGCCGCGCTCGAGGCCGCCGGCATCGAGGTCGCCCGGTCTCCTGCCGACATGGGCGGGGCGGTCGAGCGGGCCATCAAACGCGCGGGCCAGGGTAGCGGGCTCACTCCGTGAGCCGTCCGCCCGGACACGACCGGCAGGTTCACTCCCCAGGCCGTCCGCGTAGAAATGCACTGGCAATAGCCAGTGGCACCCGCGCCCAGTACAAGTGAATCGATGCAACGCTCCCCCTCATCCGGCCTTCTCCCGGCGCGCCGGGATTCCCCCCCCAAGGGGAGAAGGGCCGCGAAAAGCTGCCGTGCTCAAGGGACGACTCAGTGAAAATCGCGGCGGCCGCTGATATTTCACACCAAATCCTGCTAATTTGGAATTTGGGCCGCGGGCGGTGACCAGACGTGTCACACCTGCGGTCGACCATGGGACGGATCGCTCTGCTTTCAACGAGCGGCAAGGTTTGTTATTGCCTGGGCCACGTTGTGATTAAACGGATTGAACTTGTCAATTTCATGTCGCACGAGCACTCGGTGCTGGAGCTGGCCGAGGGGTTGAATGTGCTCGTCGGACCCAACAACTGCGGCAAGAGTGCGGTTGTCACGGCGTTGCAGATTCTCTGTTACAACGACACATCAACCTATGTGTTGCGTCACGGGGCCAGCCAGTGCAGCATCGAGCTGGAAACGTCCGATGGCCATGTGGTGCGGTGGAGTCGCAAGAAAAGCGGTTCGCCGCGTTATGAGATTGACGGCCAGCCTTACGATCGGCTGGGCAAGGGCAATGTCCCCGAAGCGTTGCATGAGATTTTGCAGATGCCGCGGGTGCGTTGCGACAAGGACGAATTCGATGTGCATTTCGGACTGCAGCGTCAGCCCGTATTCCTGCTGAACGATCCGCCACGGGCCGCCGCCGATTTCTTCGCCTCCTCTTCTGACGCCAGTCGCCTGGTCGAGATGCAATCGCTGCACAAACACAACGTGCGTGATGCCAATGTGGAAAAAAAGCGTGCGCAACGGGAATTGGCCGAGACCACGGCTACGCTCAAGTCGCTGGAGCCGCTCGATCAGGTACTCGACGAATTGAAACTGCGCGAGTCGGAATGGAACCGCATTCAACAGGCCGATGCGGAAATGGAATCCCTGCGCATCCAGCTCAACGCGCTTGGGCAAACGACGCGACAACTCGCCGGGCTGTCGGACCGACAGGAGAAATTGCGGCAGCTGGATCCACCGCCGGCGTTTTGTGATACCGGACCACTGGCTGACACGCTGAAACAAATCACCCAGCAGCAAAAATTGCTGGACAGTGCCACGCAATCCACCAGGTTACTGGAAACGCTGCAGGAGCCGCCTCATGTGCGCGACGTCGAACCGTTGCAACAGCATCTGGCAACGCGGCGTCAACTGCAGCGGCTGCTGGAATCCCGGCGCGAATCAAATGCCGTTCTGCAACGATTGACCGAGCCGCCCGGGCCCGCTGACACTTCGCCACTGGCAAACATGATCGAGAAACTGCGTTCACAAACCAAGCTGCAAACAAAACTGGCCGCTAAACTCGATTCGCTTGCGGCAGAAGGGCAAGTCGTGCAGCAGGCGGCCCGTCGCTGGGCCGCGGATAATCCGCATTGTCCGGTCTGCGGATCGCTGGTTGAGCCGGACGGGCTGCTGGAGGGAGGACACAACCATGGCGCCGCGTAAACACAGAACCGAATATCAGGGTTTGCTGGTGATCGGTGACCCGCATCTGGAAGGCCGGCGTCCGGGATTCCGCTGTGACGACTATGCCAATGTGATTCTCGACAAGCTGCGGTTTTGCCTTAATTATGCCATCGAACAGCAACTGTTGCCGGTCCTGCTGGGCGACATCTTCGACAAACCTCGTGACAATCCCACGTGGCTGGTCGGCCAGCTGATCGAAATGATGCTGTCG
>CAMYKF010000119.1 GCA_947258905.1 uncultured Pirellulaceae bacterium
AATCAACCCGCTTGCGTGGTGACTTGCGCGGATTCCTCAAAGGCATTTACGATATTCAGAGATTGCTGGCACGGATCACTTCGGGACGGGCGACTCCGCGGGACTTGTCCAGTATCAACAAGACGCTGTCGAAGCTGCCGTCACTCAAGGAAAGTCTGGCCGCTTGCCAAAGCCGCGTGCTGGCGCAAATGCACGCGGACCAGGATGTATGTGCCCCATTGCAACAGCGACTGAATAACGCACTGGGCGACGAGTGCCCGTTAAGCGCCCGGGAAGGCGGGTTCATTCGCCCCGGTTGCGATTCCGAATTGGATCGATTGCGGGAACTGGCCAGCGGCGGCAAGCGCTGGATTGCCGAATATCAGGCGACCATTGCGCAAGAAACCGGCATCGCCAGCCTCAAGGTCGGCTTCAACAAGGTGTTTGGCTATTACCTGGAAGTCACGCATGTGCATCGTGACAAGGTGCCTGAGACATTTGTCCGCAAACAGACGCTTAAAAACGCCGAGCGTTTTATCACTCCGGAGTTGAAGGAATACGAAGAGAAGGTGCTGGCCGCTGACGAGCAGTCGAAACAGCTGGAGTACGAATTGTTCTGCCAGTTGCGGGATGCCGTGACTGCCGAGTTGCCCAGGCTGAAAGCCAATGCCGACATCATTTCCCGTCTGGATGCATTGGCGGCACTGGCCGAACTGGCCGCCACCTGCAGCTACACACGGCCCGCCATCACCGAAGATCCGGTCGTGCTTATCGAGGATGGCCGCCATCCGGTTCTGGACATTACCGAACCGCTCGGCTCGTTTGTACCAAACTCGACAGTACTGGACGCCGAACACGGACTGATCCACTTGATTACCGGGCCCAACATGGCCGGCAAGAGCACTTACATTCGGCAGACGGCTCTAATCGTGCTGCTGGCTCACATCGGCAGTTTCGTCCCCGCCAAATCAGCGACGATCGGGATCACCGATCGCCTCTTCGCGCGAGTCGGAGCCAGTGACGAACTGTCACGCGGCCAAAGCACGTTTATGGTCGAGATGACCGAGACGGCGCGGATCCTCAACACGGCCACTCGACGCAGCCTGGTCATCCTCGATGAAATCGGGCGTGGTACCAGCACCTACGATGGCGTCTCGCTGGCCTGGGCGATTACCGAATACCTGCATGAACAGATCGGCTGCCGCACGATGTTCGCCACTCACTACCATGAACTGACAAAACTGGAAGAAACGCTTTCCGGCGTCGCCAATTACAATGTGGTGGTCAAGGAATGGAACGACGAGATCGTATTCCTGCACAAAATCGAACGCGGTTCGGCCGACAAGAGCTACGGCATTCACGTCGCCCAGCTGGCCGGCGTTCCCAGCTGGGTGAATCGGCGCGCGGAGAAGATCCTCGACCAGCTGGAAAGCACCGATGACGCCCCCGATGTGCACTCGGCGGCATCCAGCAATGCTGGCGAAATCCAGCTAACTCTATTCAGCGCTCCCACCCATCCGTTGATCGACAAGATCAAGCGAATCGACACCAATCATTTGACACCCATGAGCGCCCTGGAAATGCTGAACCAGTGGCAATCGGAATTGCACGAGGATAAACCGGTAAGCGATAATTGCTGATCGGTGCCATACGTATTGGGAGGGCGAGGCTCCGTCCAAGCCGCCATGTTTTCACACCGGTGCCACTGCTGGCTCGTCCAGCAGTGCTGCCTGAAACACTGCTTGGCAAGCCAAGCAGTGCCACCGACTGAACTACTGACAAAGCAAACACAATGGACCCACGCACCGTCTATCAAGCTCGCAACACGACGGAAGCCTCACTCGTCCAGGGCTGGCTGAAAGAAGCCGGTATCGAGGCCCAGATCTTCAACGGCGAGATGCAGGGCGGCGCATTTGAAATCATCGAAACCGATCCCGAAGTCATCGTGCATGTGGATGACTATGAACGCGCCCGCGAAGTGGTCGAGGAATTCCTGGAGGAGCTGCAACAGGCAACGGACATGTCGGCCGTCTCTGATGCCGAGGGGCAATTTGACTGGCCGATGTGCCCCGGTTGCGACGAGTTGCGGTCGGCGCGTTGCGACAATTGCAGCGTGGTCGGTACTGAATTCTCAACCGAGAAATCGGAGGACGGGGAAACCGTTATTTGTCTGGCCTGCAGCGAGGCAACGCTAATTCACCTGGTCGACCAGTGTCAGTTCTGCGGTCACGACTTCACCGAAACCGTCGTCGACAAGCCGGTAGAACATGGTATGGATGCCGTCAACAGCCACCGCGTAGCTATTCTGGTTGTCGGACTGATCATCCTGCTCGGCGTGCTGGGCGGCTGGTTCATCTTCTTTGCCGGTTAAATATCTCATAACCGGAACAGGCCTGCGCGTGTCGCGGGGATTGATTGAAGAACTGACACGCGACCAGATCCAGATGACACTTCCCATCCAGCGCACGATGCAGGGAATCAACGTCCGTGGCCGTGTTACCGCAAACGGTCGATGGCTGGTCAGTGATTCAGTCCGGTGTCAAAGGTGAATCACTCGATTTTCGCCAAACGGCCCGTTTCGTTTGAAGCGGACGCAAGATCGCATGGTCTATGCGAAGGCCTTGGATCAAACACAGCTCAAAGGATGAGATAACGCGTACCCGGTCTGCTTCGGCGAGCGAGCCAACAAACCTGATTTCTTTACATCGAGTTCGTTATCAGGCCCGGCGTTTACGCCGGGTTTGAATTGCAATGAGATGGTCCTGGCCCGCCCGCAGCCGCAAGCGGCTGCGGGCGGGCCGGGCGAATTCTTTCGATTTTCCAACCCGAGCTAAAACTCGGGACTATTGCGTGGAGGCCGGTTGTTGAAGTTATAGGCAGGGTTGAGGTCGAAGTTTATTCCTTACCTGGGCGGATCCTCGATGAGCGGGCTGATTCAACCAGGATCGATTCCCTCGCGACGCATCGCGATGCCGGTCACGTACTGCAGCATGATACGGTTGAAGAGCCGGGCCGTTGGAAAGCTCCAGTTGTCCTGATAAGGGCTGTACTTGACCACGTCGATCCCCACCGCATCCTTGCTCGCCGCCAGCTTGCGCATCAAAGGGAACAGGACATTCGGCGTCATGCCTTGTTACTCGCCAATTCAACGTTGAGTGCGTATGTAGTTCGATGGAAGACGCAAACCCGGCATAAATGCCGGGCCTAATATGATGATCAATGATCCGCACGAAGCCGGCCCTGATGGTTGCCACGAAGGCAAACGATTGGCAAACGATTAATAGGCCCCTGCTTTCGTTCCATTAACCCGGCAAAACGCCGGGCCTATTTGTTGATCAATACTCCGAATGATCCCGGTCCTGCTGGTTACCACGAGGGCACAACGATTAATAGGCCCGTGCTTTAGCACGGGTTCAACTTCGGAGCTTCGCCCCTAAAGGGGCGAATGATTGGCGGTTCCACTAACCCGGCATAAATGCCGGGCCTAATATGATGATCACATGATGATCAATACTCCGCATGGTCCCGGTCCTGGTGGTTACCAACAGGACACAACGATTAATAGGCTCGTGTTCTAGTTCCGTTAATCCCGGCAAAACGCCGGGCCTGTCCTGATGATCAATGAACCGCCCGCAACCGGCCCGGATGGTTGCCACGAGGGCGCAAGGAACGATTAGCAGGCCCGTGCTTTAGTTTCGTTAACCCGGCAAAACGCTGGCCCTGTGTTGATGATCAATGATCCGACCGCAGCCGGCCTGGATGGTTGCCACGAGGGCGCAAAGAACGATTAGCAGGCCCGTGCTTTAGCACGGGTGCTGCGTCGCGGTTCCCGGCAATCAGCCCCGTTCAGGGGGCTTCCCCACATCTTCCCAACGGCTCAAAATTTGGTTAGTGTATTTTTGTACACTTAATTGTCTGGCAAGAGCACCAACATGTCCGGAAATTACTTCAGCGAAATCAACTTGCATCTGGTTTGGCACACCAAAAACAGCATGCCGCTGTTGACGCCAAAAGTGGAACCGATGGCTCATCGGTATTTGAAGCAACGGATTATGGATACCCCCGGCGCATTCTTGCATGCCATCGGTGGCATCGAGACTCACGTTCACCTGGCAGTGACCGTCCCACCGAAACTGACGCCCAGCGAGTGGATTGGGCAGTTAAAGGGTGGATCCTCTCACGACGTAAACGAGGAAATCGGAATGCGCAACAAGTCATTGCAGTGGCAGTCAGGATATGGCGTGGTCAGTTTCGGCACACGGGATCTACCATGGGTAATTGACTACGTGCTGAATCAGCGGTCGCATCACGCGAATCACCGGGTGCACCACCGACTGGAATCGATCACAGAAATGGAGATTCCGTCAGCGATCGATTGAAAACGGAAATCAGCAAAGCGAAGCCCCTGAAGGGGCGTGACGTGTTTTTGGTGACTTCGTTACCCGGCATAAATGCCGGGCCTAATAACGATTCAGTTCCGGCATAAATGCCGGGCCTGATAACGATTCAGTTCCGGCATGAATGCCGGTCCTGAAACTTGCCACCTGGGCGCAAAGAAATTATTAGGCCCGTGCTTTAGCACGGGTTTCTCCAAGGACCACCCACCGCCATTCAGCCCCGTTCACGGGGCTTTCTGAAAATTCGGCACGGATGCCAGGCCGGAAAAAAATGTATTCAGGTCGATCTGTAAGCCGGGTTCTGTGAGCGATCCGCGCGGGATCGACCGATGCTCATTTATCTAGGGCGTCAGTTGCCTGAAACCTCCTGCAGCCTACCCGGAAGTCAAGCGTGGCGAACCACCACATCCTTCCTGTTTGGCCTTGCTCCGAATGGGGTTTACCGAGCCGACCGGGTCACCCCGGTCGCTGGTGAGCTCTTACCTCACCGTTTCACCCTTGCCACGCGTCTTCGCCGGAGCGAAGCCGTTCGGCGGTCTGTTCTCTGTGGCACTATCCCTGGTCTTGCGACCGGTCGGTGTTACCGACCATCCCGTTCTGCGGAGCCCGGACTTTCCTCTCGTCGCCAAAGTTTGGCAACCAGCGAACATCCAATCGACCTGAATACATCAATTAATTATAGGGGTGCAGTCCAGTGGTTGGACGCATGGAACCCCGATTTGGTTCAACCATCGCTCAATCCCCGATTAATTGCGGGCCAATAAACGACACAGCGTGAACCGTCCCGGCTCACCTCACTCAGCGTCAGTACCATTCACTGCAACCCGAAACCGCGCCCACCAAAGTTGGGGAACTCCCTTCGACGTAGTTAAGGTTAAAGTTGAAGTTTAGGTTAAGGTTGAGCTCGGAGGGTCGGCGTCAACATATCCGCATACGCAACGGACTCGACCCCGGACATATCCAGTTCCAGCGTCTCCACAATCTCTTCCAGTTCCCGATGGCCTGTCTCGTTGCTTTCACCGTCCTGCATCACAACTTCGATCTCCACAAAGTCACCAAGTCCTTCCACTTCATCCAGATGGATGCGCGTGCGTCCATACAGATACAACTCGCGAATTTTGCGTACAACCGGACCAGCGCCTAGCGCCCTGTCGAGCGTTTGCCTCAGCTGATCCGGCTCCTGAGTCGGACAAATCAAATAATTGCTGGCTCGGGCCGCTTGCTCGTCAGTGCGATGGTAGGCAATCAACTCAGCGTGGTTGCCGCGGTCCGGCAAACTGGATTGCTCGACCCGCAGTTTGAGTCGGCCCTGGTCGACTGGAAAAAAATAGTCGACCTGTTCCAGCAAGAATGGCCCACGTTCGGCAATGGTTCTGGCCTTGTTGCGGATCGACGGCAAGTTTTGTACGCGTACCTTGAGTTCGATGTTTTTGTGCACAGCACATCCCTATTGAAAAACATATAAATAGCGGAATCGCATGCGATTCCGCTAGTCTGGGTAGTTTAATC
>CAMYKF010000120.1 GCA_947258905.1 uncultured Pirellulaceae bacterium
CCAGAGCCGGTACGCGCTGGCCGTCGTTCAGGTCGCGCATGAATTTGCGGAGCCGTGCCACGGGACCGACAAAGCGGTTGCTGAAGCGAATCGTGTCCAGCGCGAATGCCGGAAACAAGGCCAGCATGATCACGCCGATCAGTACCATTCCCGAACCCGGCGATGTCATACGTTCGACAATCGTCTTGTTGGGATCGCCCAGTAACATGTGCATGACCGAGACACACATCAGCGTCACGGTAAAAAATGCACACCAGTGAAACAGAATTCGTCGAACCAGTGTTCCCTGAACACGAGAATCGACCCAGTGTTGTCGTCGCAGTTTCTTGGACATGTAACAACCTTTCAGGAGCTTGCAGCGGGGTAGTCAGACCGGAATCCGCGCCTCGCGCAGACGAGGGCTCCGACTCTGGACACATACAGGTAATCCTGAAAAGGTAGGTCATCATTCGCCAAAAAAAGCGACACGAAACAGCGATTTGACCCGCAACGGGAAACCGCGAGGATCCGATCACCGGGGCGACCGGCATTTCCGGCAAAACCGGCAACAGCCGGCGTCCTGCCGATCGGGAACGCTGACATGTCGACGCAAACGATGTGCGAAAGCGCAATAAAAAAGGAACCTGACGGGACAGGTTCCGGAAGATACGGGGACGGCGTGGCAGCTCGCAGAGCGCGCTTAGCGTTTGGCCAGTTTGCGTGCTCGCTGGTTGCGTCGCTCAGCTCGGAGACGGGCGCGACGCTTGGTTTCGCTGGGCTTTTCGTAGTACTCGCGGCGACGCATTTCCTTCTTGATTCCGCTTCTTTCCACGATTTTGCGGAACCGGCGCACAGCCTCCTGAATGGACTCTTTTTCTCTTACTTGCAACTTGACCATGTTTTCTCCGAGACTTTTCCTCCTGTTTCAGGCGTGTAACGATTCAATCGGACGACCCGTCCAACTGCCTAAACCGGAATATCAAAAAATTTTGCCTCCACGAATCGCTCCTGAAGGCAAGCGGCTGATTGTAGTATTTGTGCCTCATCAATGTCCAGTCGATTGTGGGATTTTGGCAACATTGGCGGTCGGCAACGTTGCCCGAGGTCGGCAACCAGTTGAACCGCCACCAGCCGGGTTATCCGCATAATCCCTACACTTTCCAGCCGCCGGCAGCAACTCTGCGTCCTTGCGGGTTGCCCAAACCCGCCAAGTGGCCTGACAGGACCCTGCCGGACATTTGCTCTGCCCGCGCACGATTTCGTCCGATCTTGAGTTCTGACCTCGTTCATCCCGGCCTGGATCAGCCCAAAACAACTGCCTTGCTCGACACCCAACGACAACTGGAAACGCTCAAGCTGATCGATCGGCGGCAGGAACAGCTGCTGGAAGACCTGGATTCGCTCAATGCCCGGATCGAAAACATCATTGAGTTGTATCAGCACAATCATCGCCCGACTGGCGACAAATCCGACCGACCGCAAGATGCGGCGGCTTGAACAGGGCCGGGCAGTCCGCTGGCTTCGCCATGCCGGAAACCCGACGTAGTGGGTCCGCTTATTCTCCCTTGTCGAGGTTGCCCGAGCGGCGAATAGCCAGATACAGCCGTGATCCGATAACGATACTCGTGATGGCTCCCACCAGCCCCAGCACTGACAGGTCCTCCAGACCCATCCATGTCCCCTCATGAAACAGAAGCGGCGGGACCTTGTAGCTAAGCATGACCGATGAGCCGAGGAAAAGCGCGCTGGTCATCAGACCCATGACCAGACGGTTGACCGACGGGCCCAGTCGTCGATGGTCCAGATGCACATCGAATTTTCCCTTCTGGACTTGTTCGAGGATGTTCGTAATGGCACCGGGCAGGGAGTCCACCAGATGTTCGACCTGCATGTACATGCGTCGCATCTTGCGGGCTTGCCGCGCCGGACTCAGTCGGCGCAACAGCAGCCGCCGGTGAAACGGCTTCATGATCTCCATCAGGCTGAAATCGGGGTCCAGCAGCCGGCCGGTGCCTTCCAGCTGGATCAGCACCTTGATCAACATGGCGGCTTCGCCGGGCAGGGTGATATAGAATCGCCGAACAATGCCAATGAATTCCCTAAGTGCTCCGCTCATGTCGAAATTGGCCAGGGATTGCGTGGCGAAATGGCCTACGAAATCAGCCACCTCGCAACTCAATGCCGATTCGTCCAGGTCCATCGGGCAGGAGCCCACGCGTTTGACCAGCGTAACCAGCATGACCACATCCTGATTGACGATCGCCATCAGCATCGATTCGATATCTTCCCGCAGCTGTTCGCTGATGCGGCCGACCATGCCGAAATCCAGCAGGCCAATACGGCCGTCATCCATGATCAGCACGTTGCCTGGATGCGGATCGGCGTGGTACATGCCTTCATTGAAGATCATCTGCAGATAGAGATTGGCCCCTTGCCGGGCCACTTCCGTCAAGTCAATCTCGGGTGGAAGATCGGGTGTCAGATGTTCCTCGACCGTCCCGTTTTCACCTGTCGACAAACGGGTCAGCTTGAATCCATCCAGAAATTCCATCGTCAACATGCGCTCGCTGGACAGCTCCTCGTAGACCCTGGGAATACGCACACTGGAGAAATCTTCCAGCATGCTCGCGAACTGGACGAGATTTCTCAGCTCCAGCCGGAAATTCAGTTCGCGAGGCATGATGCGTGCCATCTGGGCCACCAGCGCCCGCGGCTGATACGGCCGGAATTCCTCGGTTCGCTCGGCCATTTGCGCTAATCCGGCCAGAATATCCAGGTCCGTTTCGATAGCGCGTTCAATTCCCGCGTGACGAACCTTGACGATAACGTCCCGCCCGTTGAGCAACTGGGCCTGATGTACCTGTCCAATGGATGCGGATGCCAGGGGAACTTCATCGAAACTCAGGAACAAGTCCTCCAAACGACGTCCCTGTTCTGACTCGATCGTCGCCCGCACCTCGTCGAACGGATCGGCTGGAACATCGGCTTGCAGTTTGGCCAGTTCGGTCGCCAATTCCACGCCGACGATATCCGGACGCGTGCTTAACATCTGTCCAAATTTGATAAAGGTGGGACCGAGGTGGGAAAGGGCCAGACGGACGCGTTCCGCCTGGGTCAGGCGTGCCAGGACTTCGCCGTCAGGCGACTTGAGCTGGTTTTTGACAAAGTCGATGTGGGTGCGGCTCAGCCAGTCAGCCAGCCCGTATTTGCTGAGCACCGAAAAAATCTCCGTCCACCGCCGCATGTTGCGGTACAGGTGCGGAATGGACGGTAAGGAACGTTTTACTTGCATGGGATTTTCTGGCGAATGCACCGTCACCAAGGGGGCCGGGGCCCGTAATTCTATTTTAGCTATTTGCGTCTGCGGGATCACAACAATTCCCTGGATCAACTAAAATCCAGAGTTGGCAAGACAATAACCGGGCACCATCCGCAACGATTAGTACAGTTATTCGTGCCCGCAAAGCCGATTCGGAGTCCATCATGTTCAAATGCTGCTTTCCCGTTCGCTGTTTTCCCGTACTCATGGTGATTCTTGTGACCTCAACCGTTACTGCACAGGAATCGTCTGATCGATTGACGTTTGCCATCGCGATCCATGGCGGTGCGGGCTCCTCACCCGATATGTTCTCGGCGGAGGTTAACCAGCTTCGCCACGATGCCATGCAACAGGCGCTGGAGATCGGACAGAACATTCTCGTCGAAGGCGGGACCAGTCTGGAGGCTGTGGAAGCTGTGATTCGGTTTCTGGAGGACGACCCGCATTTCAATGCCGGCAAGGGAGCGGTGTTCAATGCGGCTGGCGAACATGAACTGGATGCCTCGATCATGGACGGCAGCAATCTGGATTGTGGAGCGGTGGCCGGAGTACGCACGATCAAGAACCCCATCTCCGCGGCCCGGCTCGTCATGACGGAAACTGTGCATGTTTTGCTGGCCGGTCCCGGCGCCGACGAATTCGGTGAATTGCAACAGGTCGAGCGGGTGGAAAACGACTATTTCGATACGCCTGCTACCAGCAAAGCCTGGAACGAGTTCCTCAAGGAACAGCAAACCGACCATGGCGACGGCGCTTCACGGCAGTTGCCGTTCCTCGATATGGTCACAGGATCCTGCATTGGAACCGTCGGCTGCGTGGCGCTGGATTCGCACGGCAATCTGGCTGCCGGCACCTCGACCGGTGGCATGACCAACAAGCAATTCGGTCGAGTGGGTGATTCACCGATCGTGGCTGCCGGCACCTACGCCGCAAACGAAACATGTGCCGTCTCATGCACGGGCATTGGCGAAGAGTTTATTCGTCGTGCGGTGGCCTATGATGTCGCGGCACGTATGAAATACCAGGGCGTCGCCGTGGACGATGCTGTCAGGGAGATTCTTATCAACGAACTGCCTGCGGCCGCCGGCGGCATCATTGCCGTGGACGGCGATGGCCGGATCTCGATGCGATACAGTACGGGCGGTATGGCGCGGGCGGCCGCCGATTCCTCCGGACGTTTCGAAGTCATCTGGCACGAAGAGCCCGCCACCAGCAACAACTGACTGTATTCCGGGTTTCTTTTCGCAGGAGCTAACCCATGCGCGATCAACGCACCAGCCGCCGTGGTTTTTTGACGCATGGCGGAAAGCTCGGCGTTGCCGGATTGGCGCTGGCCAGTTTGACCAGAGTACAAGATCTGTTTGCGGAATCCATCCGTGACCCGGCTTGGCGGTCGCAGGAAGCGGTCGACTTCGATGAGCTCCGCCAGCAGTTTTCGCTGGCCGGCGATCTGCGTTATCTGAATCATGCGTCAATCGGGGCGATTCCTGTTCCAGTGCAGCAAGCGCGCACCGAATACCTGCGCATTTGCGAAACCAACCCATGGCTGCATATGTGGGGCGGTCAATGGGACGAGCCACGTGAAGAAGTCCGTGCCGGTGCCGCCGCGCTGCTGGGCTGTCAGGCCGGCGAGATCGCGATCACCCACAACACCACCGAGATGTTCAATACGCTGGCACATGGATTGCCGCTGGGCGAGGGTGATGAAGTTCTGTTCAGCTCGCTTAATCACCCGGGTGCATCGCTGGCCTTTGAACACGTCGCGCCGGTTCGCGGTTACAGCGTCCGCCAATTCGATTACCCGCTGGAATCCGTTCCCGGTACCACCAATGCCGAGGTCGTACAGATATATCGTGAACAGATCAGCGATCGGACCAGGTTGCTGGTATTGCCGCATGTCGACAATACCGTCGGATTGCGTCATCCACTGCGTGAGTTGGCGACGATGGCGCGCGACAACGGAGTTGAATTTGTTGCAGTGGACGCGGCCCAGTCGATCGGCATGCTACCGATCAATGTGGCGGAACCGGGTGTCGATGTGGTGGCAACGAGTCCGCACAAGTGGCTGGGCGCGCCCAAGGGTTTGGGCCTGGCCTATGTATCCGTACGAGTTCATGAAACGCTGCGGCCGATGTGGGTCACATGGGGTCAACAGCGCTGGAAATTGTCGGCACGCAGGTATGAGGACTATGGCACACGAAATCTCGCGGAAGTACTTGCGCTGGGCGACTCCATCAAATTTCACAATACGATTGCTCCGGCGACCCGCGAGAACCGCTTGCGCGAGTTGTTCGAACGGACGCGGACTCTCTGCGAGAACACCGGCGGATGCCGTTGGGCATCACCCAATGAGTGGGCGATGGGCTCGGCAGTGATGGCGGTCAATCTGGACCATGGCAACAGCGCCGGAGTCTCCAGGCAGTTATTTGAAGAACACCAGATTGTTGTTCGTCCGTTTGCCGTGCAGGGGTTGAACTCACTACGGATCTCACCCAACGTCTACACCGATCGGGCTGACATCGAAAAGTTGTTCGATGTGATTAGTCGGAGTTGATGCCCTGCACCTCTCCCT
>CAMYKF010000121.1 GCA_947258905.1 uncultured Pirellulaceae bacterium
CTCACCCAATATCCGCGTAACGCGGGTATTGACCTCTCCCAATCATGGGAGAGGTTGAGCAAAAGCGCAAGATCCTCTCGCGACTTTGGCTAGGGGCGTCTGTCCGGGCCTCACGACCTTGGCTATGTAGCGAATCCGGCGGGCGAATCCAACAGGCACAACGTAGCGAATCTCGTGAGAGATTCGACCTTGTCGCTCCCCGGCAAGGCTGGAAAGCGTCACGGAAAGGCCATATAATTCGGCGCTTCACCCCGCCCCAGCGTACCGGCGGGTTTTTTCGTTGACACTCGCACCATCGGCATTGCCGAATGACAACCGCGGAATCAAAAACCTCTTCCATCCCGGCCGGCGTGGCCCAGGAACGAATCCTGGTGCTCGATTTCGGCTCGCAGTATTCGCAACTGATCGCGCGTCGCGTGCGGGAAAACAACGTTTATTGCGAAATCGTCCGCCACGACATTACGCCCGAACGGGTGCTCGAACATCAGCCAAACGGGTTGATCCTCTCGGGCGGTCCCAACAGCGTCTACGACGACAATGCTCCGCATCCGCATCCCGGGATCTTTGAACTGGGCATTCCCATTCTTGGTATCTGCTACGGGATGCAGTTGATTTGCGAGGCGCTGGGTGGCAAGGTCGACAGTACGCCGACCCGCGAATACGGCCGGGCCATTTGCCAGGTCACCGGCGAGGACTCGCTGCTGGAAGGCTGGTCCGGCGAATCGCAGGTCTGGATGAGTCACGGTGATCAGGTGCATACGATTTCCGAGGACTTTGTCCCGTTGGCCCGCACCAGCACCTGTCCGATCGCTGCCGTCAGGCATCGCCAGTTGCCGTTTTACGGGCTGCAGTTTCACCCGGAAGTGACACATACTCCGCAAGGCAGTTTGCTGCTGGATAATTTTCTCAAGCAAATCTGCAAGTGTTCGGGCACGTGGAATATATCTGATTTCGCCAAGTCAGAGATCGAATCCCTGAAGGAGCAAGTGGGTGATGCCCGTGTCATCTGTGGCTTGTCCGGCGGCGTGGATTCCGCGGTCGTAGCCGCTTTGTTGTTCAGGGCAATTGGACCGCAACTGACCTGCATCCTCGTGCAAAACGGTTTGCTCCGACAGAACGAACAGGAACTGGTAGTCGAGGAGTTCACGAACCACTTTCAGACGGACCTCCGCGTGGTCGATGCACAGGATCAGTTCATGCAGACGTTGGCCGGCATCACTGAGCCCCAGGAAAAGAGAACTCGCATCGGCCACACGTTTATCGAGTGCTTTAAATCGGCGGCAACTGAAATCCAGGACGCGAAATTTCTCGCTCAGGGTACACTGTATCCGGATGTGATTGAAAGTGGCGCCGCACCCGACGGGCCGGCAGCCACCATCAAGGTGCATCACAACGTAGGCGGCCTGCCTGATGAATTGGGTTTCGAATTAATTGAACCGTTGCGGGACCTGTTCAAAGACGAAGTGCGCCAGCTGGGACTGGAACTCGGTTTGCCCGAATCCATCGTGTGGCGTCATCCATTCCCGGGTCCCGGACTGGCTGTCCGCTGCCTGGGAGAGGTGACGCGTGAGCGATTGGACGTTCTGCGACAGGCCGACGCGATCCTGCTGGAAGAAATCCACGCAGCGGGCCTGTACCGCGAAACCTCGCAGGTGTTCGTGGTGCTGCTGCCCATACAAAGTGTGGGAGTCATGGGCGACGAACGCACTTATGAAAACGTAGCCGCCGTACGCTGTGTCGACACCGATGATTTTATGACCGCCGACTGGACCCGCTTGCCTTACGAATTGCTGGCCAACATCTCGACACGCATCATCAATGAAGTCGCCGGCATCAACCGTGTTTGCTACGACATCAGCAGCAAGCCGCCCGCCACCATTGAGTGGGAATGAACCCGCCCTTGTTCAGGGCTGACTTAAAGGGTCGGGTTATTGGACTCGAATGGGTCGCACAAGCTGCTGCATCTCCCGCCCTCCCTCGCAGTCCGCATACGCGTACGTGATTCTGGTCAAACGCGGTGTTCCTGTTGTGCTGCTGGTTGAGTCCGCCATTCGTTGGTACCGATAACAACGATTATTTCGCAAAAATCAAAACGAACCTGCCAGTCTGCCGGAATCCTCCGTTTTTGACGAAGTTTGCGCCCAATTTTCACCGGGATACAAGAACACGACCTATGCTTTTTCATCAGCATTTTTCCGTTCAATAATCCCGGAACCGAACCAATGTCAACGTCAGGGAAAAGCAAACGAACTCGAGTCAGTGCAGATTTGCGGTTGCAAGGCGCATTGTGCCTGAGAGTCGCCATTTACTGGGTTATTTGCCAACTGGTATTTGGCATAGCAGTCCTGGCTTTCTTTACACTGCAGGAATCAAACCCTGAATCGACACCGCTGACTCCCTGGAGCCTGATTACCCCAGCCGCAGTTATTAGCGGTCTGGTGTTGCCGCTTGTATTGCTGGACCTGCTGATCTTCAGTAACCGCTTCGCCGGTCCGGTGCTGAGGATTCGCAACTACCTGGCGGAGCTCGCACGGGGCCAGTCGGCTTCCGCGTTCAAGCTGCGAAAGGGCGATTACTTTGTCGACATTTGCGACAACCTTAATCAGGTAGGTGAGCAGCTGCAGGACTTTCGACACACAGATACGCAACGGGCAGCGGATTCGACAATCGGTTGCGCCGGCAACGAGCCCGTTCCAAGTCTGGCAGAAACACCTTAACTCAATACCGGATGTTATTCATGTCCATCGCCAACACACAATACGGCCCCCAAAAAGGGCGGGGCAAGAATCCACAAGCCGGCCCACGCTCGCGCCGCCGCGCCGGTGCAGCCTGCGTCGAAATGGCGTTCGTCGCACCCTTTGTGTTCATGCTGGTTTTTACATCCGTCGAATTCGCCCGCATCATGATGGTCAAGCAATCCCTGACAGATGCCGCTCGCGATGGCTGTCGGGCCGCCTCACTGGTGACCACGCGTCATAGCAGCGAGGCAGAGACCGCGGCAAGAAACGCCCTGAAGGGAACCGTTGCCAATTACGACAGCCCCAAGGTGGTGCGCGTAAACACCACCCCCGCTTTCACCGCCAGCCCTGAACTGGGTACTTCGATTACCGTCGATCTGGAAGTCGACTGTGCGGATGTCTCATGGATGCCTGCCATGTTTTTCGCCGGCGCAAAACTCGGTGCATCCGCAACCATGGTCCGGGAATGAGCACAAGCCCTTGAGGATAATCACTATTGTGGCAACTCCAAAACAGCAACTTGACACATGAATAGCCAAATCAATACTAACTTGTCGCGTCGCACATGGAAACAAAACCGACGTGGCGGGGCGGCAGTGGAAGCGGCCCTCGTCGCCCCGGTGATGGTGTTCATCATCATTTCCGCCATCGATATTGGCCAATACATCAATATGGCCCACATCGTTACCAACGCCTCTCGTGAAGGCGCCCGTGCAGCCAGCAAGGTTGACACCCGAAAAGTGGCCGAGATTCCCGTAGCTGTGTTGTCATACATTGGAAATTCATTTCCCCATTTGACCGACGCGGAATTGAAGGAAGCTACATTAATCGAAGTCCGCGACGAGGACGGGAGCCCAATTGCCAATGGAGTACTGGATAACGTGGCCTCGGGCGAGATGGTCTCCGTTCGGGTGAGATTCGATTTCAACGAGATTCGCTGGATCCGCGGACTCGATTACTGGAACGGCCGATTCAAGGAATCAACCAGCGTCAGTCGGCGTTACTAGCATTGTCACCCCATTGCCACCCATGCCTTTTCGAGGGAGTCAGAACATGTCACGCAAACCTGGATTCAACCATCGCCGCCGCGGTGCCATCGCCGCCCTGTTTGCCCTGTTGCTGATCCCCATGCTGGGACTGGTGGCTCTGGCTGTCGACTACGGATATCTGTTGACGCTCCGCAACGACCTGCAAAGAACGGCCGACCACGCCGTGTTGGCCGCAGCCCAGGATCTGGTGCCAAATGCCGATGGTGTGCAGAATCTGACGGCCGTGCGGGCCACATTACGAGCCTATGTCCAGGAAAATGCCGGCGACGACTTCGTGGTCATCGACAATGACATCGAGATCGGCCGGTATGACCCGGCAACCATTTACAGCTCGGTCAATCTGTTGAATGACGGCATTTTGGACACCGTCCGAGTAACCTTGCGTCGCGATGACGTTGCCAACTCCTCGGTTTCACTGTTTTTTGCCAGAGTCCTGGGGTTCGAAGAAGCCGATTTGCGCGTCACCGCGACCGCCGTGCTGCAAAAGGGACGCTACCTGGAACCAGGCGTTGGGGTCTTGCCCATCGTCATTTCGCAAAACGCCTGGAATTCCCTGGAACAGGACGAAGTTTGGCGAATCTACAGCGATGGCAAGATCAAGGATGATGAAGGCGACAACGTACCCGGCAACTGGGGCACAGTGGACATTGGTGCCGACAATAACAGCACCAGTGATCTGCGGGATCAGATCCGAGAAGGACTCCGCCAAAGTGACCTGAACGAGTTGCACGATGACGATGTTATCGCATCCAGCGACTATATCGATAGCGACCAGTCCATGTGGGTCGATGGCGACACCGGATTGTCATCCGGCATGAAAAGCGCTGTCGAAGATGTGCACGGTACCAGCAAACTCGTACCCATTTACAGCAATACAAACAACGCCGGTGGTGACGGCGCACAATACAAGATTACCGGTTGGGCAGTTGTTCAGGTACTGGATTCGAAATTTGCAGGCAGCAAAAACACCTACATTGAAGTGCAAAAGTCGTACACCTATGACAGAAATCTCAAGCCACCCAGCGATCTGTCTGACACAGGCGATATGATCGAAACCGCATTTACGACACCGGCCCTCATCGAGTAGTCGCCACGGTTCGCGACATTTCCCACGCGCCGCAGGCAGCAGCTGCGGCCTTTTTTTTGTGCGTCGGGAGCTAAATAGTCGCCGATCGCTCCGCGATCGTCGCGCAATTCTCTGTCAAAAAACAATCCTCAACCGCTAGCGGGCGACATGGTTACCATGTGTCTCGTCACCGCCCACTTATCGAAACGCAAAGTGCACGGTAGAGTCAGGCAATAGTCTGCACGCTGCGATCGCGGAGCGATCGGCGACTATACAAAACGATCGCGCAATGATCGGCAACAAGGAAGGCCACCGAGGAAGAGACGATGCGAGGAACACTTTTCGACCCCAACGCACCGCTTGATATCTCCGAACATTATCGACCCCACTGGTCGCAGGCCGGGGCCATAGTTTTCGTCACCTTTCGCACGAGAGATTCAATTCCGCGATCCGTGGTTCGGACGTGGGAACAGGAAAAACGTGAATGGCTACGGGCTGAAGGCTGTACAGACGTCGACGATTGGCGTGTAGCCATTGGTGAACTCGATGAGTGCCGTCAGCGAGCATTTCGTCAGCGTTTTCAACGAGCCCGCGAGGATTTTCTGGATACCTGTCACGGCAGGTGTGTCCTTCGTGAACCGGCGATTGGGAAGATCGTTGCTGACACGTTGCTTCATTTTGACGGAAAGCGTTACTGCATGGGCGATTTAGTTGTGATGCCCAACCACGTACATCTTCTGGTCAGCTTTCCAGACCAGGCATCGATGCGAAATCAATTTGATTCGTGGTTGCATTATTCGGCATGGCAAATCAACAAGGTACTGGGAGAATCCGGTTCGTTTTGGCAGGAAGAGCCGTTTGATCACCTGGTCCGCAGCAACAACCAGTATGATTATTTGCGGCGTTACATCGCCAGGAACCCCTGTAAGGCAGGAATTGATTCCTGCAGCTATATTTACCGCAAGTACCCCGATTGAATATCATAGTCGCCGATCGCTCCGCGATCGTCGCGCAA
>CAMYKF010000122.1 GCA_947258905.1 uncultured Pirellulaceae bacterium
CGGCCTGGGCGCGGTCCAGATGCTCGGCGGGAATGTCCTCGGTGCGTACCGTCTCGCCCTTGGCGCCGTCAAAGTACAGCGTCTTCATGGTGATCAGGTCGATGATCGCTTCGAAGTCCTCACCGGCGCCTATGGGCAGCTGTGTGAGAATCGCGTCGGCATTGAGTTTTTCGCGCATTTGCTCGATCACCTTGTGGGGATCGGCGCCGGTGCGGTCCATCTTGTTAATAAAGGCCAAACGCGGCACATGGTAGCGCTTCATCTGGCGGTCCACCGTCAACGACTGGGCCTGCACGCCACCGACAGCGCACAATACCAGCACGGCGCCGTCGAGCACACGCAACGAGCGTTCGACTTCAACAGTGAAGTCTACGTGACCAGGCGTATCAATCAAATTGATGCCGTAATCGTCCCACTGCACACTGGTAGCGGCGCTGGTGATCGTGATACCGCGCTCTTTTTCCAGTTCCATGTGGTCCATGGTGGCGCCATCGCCCTCGCCGCGCACTTCCCCGATTTTATGGATGCGGCCGGTGTAATAAAGAATGCGCTCGCTCAGAGTGGTTTTGCCCGAGTCGATATGAGCCGAGATTCCGATATTGCGCAGTTTTGTGAGGTTCATCAGAGCACCAAATTGGGAGGGAGGTTTCGGAAACCCTTGTCAAATAAAACAGAAAGTAAAAACAGCAGGTAATTGTTCGCAAGTCGCCGGTGCCAGCTAATTGATTCGGGGCTAAACCGGTCACGTCGAAACGCGGGGCGGAGTCCGGGTGACCTGACTCAGGGACCAGCGGCGGACCAGAGAAAAGCCGTGCAAGCTTTGTTGAAACCAAAGCCCAATGATATTTAAAACCTCGCACCGGGAAAGGCCAAAACATGACAACCGGCACAATCGCCGGGCCTTGCCCTGATCGACCATTTAGACAAGTCGACAAACTTTTCCAGTCACTTTAACCCGGTCTGATGCGGTGGCAGCCCGGCAATGCTGTCACAACAGTCATACACCGATCCTGAGACAATTCCCGGAAATCAAGGGTTCACCAGTTCGCTGCCAGAGCGAGCTGCCCAAGCGGGGAAATTAACCACCTTGCACGGGTTTTTGGAACCGGATTGCCAACCTTGGGTGAATAGCCGGTTTTTCACGTTAACGCGACGTGAACCAGTCACGCTCGCAACAGCAAATTCGCAGCCTTGAACCGGTCCGTAGAGATTTCTGGATTTCTATCTACTGCTAACGTCAGAATCCGATCAGTCCCCGTTATCCGGTGTGTTGTCGCGATACGTGGTTTCTTCAGAATCTTCTATCTCAGCCACGACAATTCGGTTTCCGCTGATCTCGACCACTCGAATCTGGGTTTCCGGATCGATGAACGCTCCATCGCTGACAACGTCCAGTGAACGATTGCCAAACACGGCCCTGCCGGCCGGTCGCAGCAGTGAATCTGCGACGCCCCAGTCCCCAACCGATACGTGCGGATGTGCGACCACCAGCGGCTTGCCCGTCACTTTGTCGACCGTATCTACCGGTTCGCTCGAAGGTGGCTCCAGCGACAGGCGACTGAGGATGGGAAGCGAACCGAACCTGCGCGAGATAAACGCCGCGCCGATAATAAACATGCAGGTCGCCGCCAAAATGACCAGCAACGTGCGCAGCAGCTGATTCCATTGCAGCGTGGTTTGTGGAACGATAAAGTCCTGGCTGGCCATCACCACACTGACAAACAACAGCACCAGTCCGGAAAAACCGGCCAGTCCAAATCCCGGGATCACAAACAATTCCATTAACAGAAACGTGATTCCGGCCAGAAACAGGATGACCTCCAGCCAGCCCGACGTACCGCCAAAAAAACGACTCCAGAAAAACAGCACTGCACACAAACCGGCAATCAGTCCGCCAGCCCCGATCCCGGGCGCACTGAGTTCAAAGTACAAGGCGATCAAACCGATCAGGATCAGCAGACCCGTAATGACGGGCGAATTCAACCAGTACACCACTCCATCAGTCAGGGTGTAGTTGTATTCCTTGATCTGCCCGGTCGAGTTCAATTCCTGGGCGATCTCACCGCGACTGTCTGCCACGAAATTGCCGAAGTCCAACTGCACGGCGCGTGGTCCATTAACGGTAAAAAACTTTTGTGGTCCGGTTTCGGGTACCAGTTCCCACTGGCTCAAATCCAGACCTGCCTTGCGCGCGGCCTGATCGGCACTTTGATTCTCGTTGGCCAGATAGACGGTGCGGAGTTCCGGTCGGGCGTCAGCCGCATTGGGTGGCCGCTTGCGTATGAAGACGACGGCGTTTTCGTCAATCATGGCTTCGGCCAATTCTCCCGACCGTTCCTTGGCCCGCGCCAAGTCCTGCGTCTGTCGCACCAGCACCGATTTGGCTTTGGCCGGAACATAACGAAAGGCACCGAGTTCCGGATCCAGATAGATCGGGCCGGCGTCCCCAAAACGGGCCTGCGACCCCAGCACAATTTCGTCGCAGCCCAGGGACATCAGGGCGGCTCCGCTGATCGCTTCGCGCGGCACAAAAGCAACCGTGTATGCCCAGTCGACATCCCTCAATGCTTCGGCGATGGCCAGACTCTGCGTGGCCAGTCCGCCGGGGCTGTCGATCTGCACGATCACCAGGTCCGCTCCGTACTTTTTGGCTCGATTCAGTCGATTGCGCAAAAAGCTGGTCATTCGGTAATCGATCATGCCTTCAAAGATGATGACCACCGGTTTCTTGTACTCGGCCGCCCGCTCCTGAAGCTTGCTGGGCACCTCCGCCTGCTGTCCGCAGGCAACTGGCGGCCACAACATCGTTCCGGCGAGGACGCCCAGAGACGCCAGCATTGCAAGTTTGAAGCGGTTAAAAGAGAAGCGATCCAATCCAGGTACCTTTGACGAGCTTTCTTGAGTGGCCATTGCGTCGCGTTTGCTGTCACCTAAGCTGCAGTTCCCGGAACTTTAGCCCAAATTGGCACAAAAGCTGCAATTTTCCAAATCAGGGAAAAAGTTGATTCCGGGCGACAGTCGCTATCAATTCGAGAATTCGTTCCGGAAGTGCCATTATTTTGGGAGTTACGTCAATTGGCAACCAGATTTACAGCAACGCACCATCCTTTTTCAGGGTTCGCGCACTTCAATCAACTTTGTAAATCCTTCAAACCCAAATACCGCGAGGTTCCCACAACCTGATTGGCAGTCGGTCGGGCAAGACATCTGAACGGATTCGGATCGAGCCCAACACGCTGTCGCCAATGTTTTTTACGCGCGGTGACACAGCAATCCACGGAGGGATGCCATGTTGATTCTGAAACTGCTGCTCTTGTCCATTGTTTCCCTGGCCACCACTGATGTGCGTGTGTTGTTCTTTACGATGGATGCTTGCCCTCCGTGCAAGCAAACCGAGCCCCATATCGACCGCCTGGCCCAGCAGGGTGCGGACGTAGCGAAAATCGACGTGCATCAGCATGCAGACTATGCAGCTCAGTGTCAGGTCACCCAGGCACCCACCGTCATGGTGATCGACCAAAACAATCGCGTGCTGGCACGGCACACCGGAGCGATGACGTGGAACCAACTGCAACAAATCGTCGGCGGAGCATCTGGTCAGCAGGCAAATGCTGTTTCGCGTTCTGCCCGGCCAGCTTCGCCGTCTCACAGCGATTCCATGATGGCTGCGGACCAGCTAACGCCCGAACAAATGGCCTATCATGCCACGGTGCGATTCCGGGTCGAGGATGATCGGGGAACGTCCTACGCGACTGGAACGATTGTGCACCGTGTAGAAGACGAAGCCCTTGTATTGACGTGCGGCCACGTCTTTCGGGACTCGCAAGGGCAAGGAAGAATCAGTGCCGACCTTGGTTTCGCGTTCGGTGAACCAACCACGGTAACCGGCAAATTGTTGTTTTATGATGCCGACGACCACGACATTGCGTTAGTGGCTGTCCCCTGTACTCTGCCAATTCAACCGGTGCCGGTGGCGCCGGAAGCGTTGGCAATGCAGACGGGCGACCAGATGTTTTCGCTGGGGTGCGATCATGGCGAGCCGCCGACGCTGCGAAAAACCGTATTGAAGGCGGTTACGCGTTACTCGGGGATACCCAAATACGACATTGTGGGCCGTCCGGTGGACGGTCGCAGTGGAGGTGGGTTGTTCTCGGCCGGCGGGCAATTGGTGGGCGTGTGCAATGCGGCGGCTGTGGAAGTTGACGAAGGCATCTATACGGGCTTGCCGTCGGTTTACTGGCAATTCGCCAAGGCCAATCTGACGCACTTGTTCCGCAGCGGTGCACCGGCAGCCAGCCGCCCAACGGCCGTGGCCAGCGGCGAACCGTCCGCGGTACGGCAGGCACCGGATATGGGCGAACTGTCTCACCCTGCCCGGCGTTCCGATGCAGCATGGCAGAATGCCAGCGCCAACCCCCGCAACGCCTCTCCGGCGGTCCAGCAGGCGGTTTTTCAGGGGGAGGCTCCGCCGGTCCGTCCGGCGACTCATGGCGGGCCCTCGGCGGACACCGAGATGATTGTCGTCGTGCGGTCGCGGTCCAATCCGGCCCGTTCCGAGACGATCATGATCGAGAATCCGGATGCGGGAATACTGTCGATGCTGCGGCAGGCCGGATCGACGAAACAGGCCTCAAATGGCCGTATCGACGACCAGATCGCCCGGCTGCCCGATTTGCAGCCGCCCGCCAATCAGGACCGGGCAGGCCAGATGAGGGCCCAGTCGCCCCGATAGTCCTGCGAGCGAGGCAAATTTGGTTAAAATCCGGACTTTTTCCTGTCCCGAATCGGAACTACTCGCGTGACCACGAGTTAGGTACCTTAGGGCAAGGATCACGCAAAGTCGCCGCGCTGGCGTCTTTTAGCCAGCATTCACAGTCCCGGCCTCGCTTGTCGACCACGCCGGATTCATTCAGGAGATATCAGATGAGTTTACGAAATACGGGCTGGTCCTTTGTCATGACCGCGGCTCTGGCCATGTTGGCGATCGATTGTGCCGTGGCACAACCCGGTCGTGGGGGTGGAGACGGTGGACAAAGGATGTGGCGCGGCGGAATGGGGGCCGGCAACATGGGCCTGCTGAATGACGAAAAAGTCCAGCAGGAACTGGAACTGATGGATGATCAAATCGACGACCTGAAACGTGTTCAGGAAGAAATGGGCCAGTACATGCGTGACGCATTTTCGGAAATGCAGGATTTAACGCGCGAAGAACGTCGTGAACAATGGCGTGAGATGCAGGAGGAATTCCAGGAACGGCTTGGCAAGTTCCGGGAACAGGCCGACGAAGTACTGCTGCCTCATCAACAGGATCGGCTGAAGCAACTGCAGTTTCAGTCCAGCGGCCGTTTTCGCGGAGCCGGAGGATCATTCCAAAACGAAGAGTTGCTGGAACAACTCGGGGTCACCGATGACCAGAAGGCAGAATTGGAAGAGGCTGTGACCAAGGCCCGGGAAGAACTGCAACAAAAATATGCTGATCTCGTCAAGGAAGCCGAGGAGGACATCCTCAAGGTGCTGGATGCAGAACAGCGAAAGAAGTACCGCGAGTTGGTCGGCGACGCGTTTCAATTTAGCCAAAACCGCGGGGGCCGCATGGGCAACCGTGGCGGTGATCGAGGTGATCGCGGCGGACGCGGTGATCGCGGTGATCGCGGTGGTCGGAACGACTTCTAGGCACTGACCGATTTCCCCACATCAACGGGGCTCACCACTCCCCGACCCGGGTGCTGCGGCATCCGGGTTTTTTATTGCTAGCGGCCAGGATTCGCGAAACCCCGGTCGCCTGAACTCGCGGCGAAACGGGATTTTTCGTCGGTCGACGTAAGTCATTGGTACAACGAAAGCAGCCCGAAGCGCGAGCGAGGG
>CAMYKF010000123.1 GCA_947258905.1 uncultured Pirellulaceae bacterium
ATGGGAGAGGTTGGAAAAAAGCGCAAAAGCCTCTCACGACTTTGGCTACGGTCTCACGACTTCGGCATGACCTGGCAACGAGGCGGTCAGATATCAACCACCACCTCGGCCATCCAGCCCTCCTCCGATGACTCGACGCGTAATCCGTGATAGGTAATCGCTTTGACCTCGTGCGCCAGTTGGTGGCGGGAAAAGTCCACCGGCTCGCCGTATGCGGATGCGACAATTCCCGAATCACTCACAACAACATCAAATTGGCACAGCAATAATCCCTTCAACTCGAAGGCCATCAGTAATTCGGACAACCAATCCACCAGCAAGTACCGTTTGTCGCTTCCAGCAATCTCAATTTCGAACGACTCGCTGCAGCGGACTTGCTCGACCTTCGCCGTGATGATGGCGAACAGTCCGCATGCTGCCTCGGCAAACAGCGTATTCAGGTCGCCCGCTTCGACGTGGATCCCGATATCGGCCGTGTGATCGAATAACCTGTACATCTTTCCTCAGTTCGGAATGCAAGGTGGGAATCCTCTGCAAATCGTGTGTCGCGGCATGTGAATTGCCACAATCCGGGTTAACCGCTGCCGGCCACTTCGAACGAGATCAGCCATGGCGACACAACGATTTGAAGGCCCCCTCGAAAAGGTCGATCCGTATTGTTGGCGAATTCCCAAATCGTACAAACCCGGCATGCACGTAGATGGCTTGATCTACGCCAACGACGCATTGATCGAGCGAATCCGTGACGATTTGGCGCCGGAACAGGTAGCCAACGTCGCGTTTCTGCCCGGGATTCAGTACGCCAGCCTGGCCATGCCCGACATTCATTGGGGATACGGCTTTTGCATTGGCGGCGTTTGCGCGACCGATCCCGACGATGAGGGAGTCATTTCTCCTGGCGGTGTCGGATATGACATCAATTGCGGTGTGCGGCTGGTGCGTTCCGACTTGTCGCGTAACGATGTCCAGCCGCAAATCGGCCGATTGATCGAAGCGCTGTTTCGCAACGTGCCCACCGGCGTCGGCCGGGGTGGCAAGTACCGTTTTGACCACGAAGATTTGCGGGGCCTCATGTCCCAGGGTCCCTCGGCACTGGTAGACCGTGGTCTGGCCAGCCAGCGTGATATCGAATTTACAGAAGCCCGCGGATTGCTCGAGCATGCCCGACCCGAATTCGTCAGCGAACGGGCGCTGGACCGCGGCTATGACCAGTGCGGCAGTCTGGGATCGGGCAATCACTTTTTGGAAGTTCAATACGTCGATGAGATCTTTGATAACGAGGCGGCCGCGGCCATGGGACTCGGCAAGGACATGGTCTGCGTGATGATACATTCAGGCTCCCGCGGCCTCGGGTATCAGGTGTGCGATGATTCGCTTCGCAGTCTGCGCGGCGTGCCCGAAAAATACGGCATTGAATTGCCCGACCAGCAGCTGGCCTGCGCGCCGATTCACAGCGACGAAGGCACTCATTACCTGGGCGCCATGCGCGCCGCGGCCAATTTTGCCTGGTGCAATCGCCAGCTGTTGATGTGGCAAGCACGGGAAGTCTTCGAAGACGTGTTTGCCCGTGATTGGCAATCGCTGGGTATGCAACTTGTTTACGATGTGGCCCACAACATCGCCAAGTACGAAGAACACGAAGTCGATGGAGTGAAGAAGCATGTGTGGGTCCATCGCAAGGGAGCCACTCGGGCCTTTCCGCCGTATCATCCGGAACTTCCCGAAACCTATCAGCCCTATGGACAGCCGGTTCTGATTCCCGGCGACATGGGGCGGGCCAGCTGGGTACTGGCCGGACAGGCTGCCAGCATGCTGAAAACGTTTGGCAGCTGTTGCCATGGAGCCGGTCGCATGTTGAGTCGTCGTGCAGCCGTGCGCGCCGCTAAGGGACGTCGCATCGATCAGGAACTGGAAGAGCAGGGGATCGTGGCTCGCGCCCGCAGCTGGCGAGGTCTGGCTGAGGAACAACCGGCTGCCTACAAGGACGTGAATGAAGTTGTGGATGTAGTCGCCGGTGCCGGGATTGCCAAAAAAGTGGCCCGGTTGCGGCCGTTGGGCGTAATCAAGGGCTAGCCACTGAAACTGAGCAGATTTGCAGATCGCTCAAGAAATGCAGGCGAACGAGGCCCTTCGTTCGCCAGGCAGCACGTCCGACCGGATGGTTGCAGATCATCTGCGTTTCAGCAATCAAATCACGGCGAATCCGACATCTGCTGAGCGAAGGGCCTCGCTCAGCTACACATAAAGTGCACAGTTTGAGTAGCTAGTCCTGCAGCGCAAGGTAGCCGGATTCGCAAGAATTCGGGCCTGGGGCTCCACCGGAAACACCCGCTGTTTTGCAACTTCGGATAAAGGTTTTGCAACTTCGGTTATGAATCTAATGGAACCGATTGTTTGTTCGGCAGGAGTCTCAACCTTCCAATTAAGCGACAGATCTCAGGGATGTACGATGGCTTTTCAAAGCCGTCGCCAGCATACCTCTACGGCAGAAAATACGTGAACGCGACCTGCACGCGATTGGCCAAGCCACTGGCGCCGTCGTTGTTTTCGCGTTGCCCGTACAGATATTCGATGCCTGCCTGGTATCGATCAAACGGCTGGTAGATCAGGTTGACCGCCATGTAGGTGACGTTGTTCAACTCGTCAGCTGCAAAACCGGGATCGAAGGGAATTCTGGCTTCGGCATAGGTAAAGTTGCTGGACAACTGGCTATTCCACTCATGAGTCGCCCCGACCATCCAGCCCACGAAGCCGACAATTGTCACCGAATCCGGCCCGGTCGGCACCACGTCGGGCAAACCTCGAAAACTTCCAATGCCGTCTCCCCACAGAATCTCCGAATAAAACTTCGTGCGCCGCGAGACTTTGGTCACCTGGGTGAAGTTCACACCCCACGCCTGGTCAGAAAGAACCGGGCTTCCGGTTGGCTGAAAGCCCAGCTCACGGCCGACGCCGGCAATCTGAAACCGCATGATCGGGCCGTTGTACCTGATTGCGATCACGGCGTCCGGAGTCTCGGTTCGTGTGTCTCCCGTGACTCCATCGGGTGCCACAATATTTGCAAAGGGATCTTCCAGCGCAAGCCGAATCGACCAATGACTGTTGGCAATATTCTGCCTCCATTGAATCAGTCCGCGTCGCGTGTTGATGGAGGCCACCTGGCCCTCGAAGTCCAGCGTCGACGGCGCAGCAGCCTGATCGCTAAACGTGGTCCATGTTTGACCTGCCGTCCAGTTGCCGCATCGGCCATAGGCGTGTCGCAAGCGAAAACGATTTGTGCCCAGCTGTCCCTGCAATCCATCGACAGACTGGTTAAAGAAAAAATCGCCTTCCACAAACACGCGAATCGGTCCGCAGGGTGATTTCCACCGGGTATCGAAATTCAATCGTGTCTGGCGCGCGTGATACCTCGTGTTGGTTCGTGGTTCGGCACCAATTTCGATCGTGGTCACATCGAATGAATCGGTGGACCTGATCGGATTAAAGTCCTGAATGAAGTCGGCTTTGACATAGCCGCCGATCTTCAGCGCGACATCGTCCGTTTTGATCAACAAACCATCATCGAAGTTGTCGTCCAGACCAAAGAAATCCGAACCGATTCCTGTCCCGGGATTATTGTCGCGGTCCATCGCGCCAAAGTCGAAATTGGAAGTCGAATCGATTGGCTGTCGATCGAATTCGGGTGCCGATTGAATCTGGTCGGCTGAGTCTGCAGAAAGCGACGACGTTTCCTGCGGGGTAACTCTCGTTTCACTTTCAACCTGCGGCCGCCACACGGCCTCTTCGAGCACAAACGAATACCCAGGAGCATCCTCCTGCACTGGCGCTGCGCGCACCGCACCTGCTGTCAGTGCTAATGCCAGAAAATAGACGGCATGCCGCAACATGGATAACGCAGGCAAAGACAAATTCATGAACTTGAACATCCGGACACGCTCAAGATCGAATCTGCTGCTGTTAAACTTTAACGATTCCGTAAACTTTGCTGATTCGGCGTCGCTTTACCCCGATTCGCGGTAGTTGCCTGTTTAGCTTGCAGGTGAAGTCGATGTTAAACAGGACCCCGTGTTAACCGGTCCGCTTTCCCTCCCTTCTCCCTTTAGTCTTCGGCAAAGAGGCTCTGCACCGCGGCACGATCGAGCTTGCCGTAGCCGTAGATCTTTTGGTTAGCTTGCTCCGAAAGCGATCCAATCAGCCTTTCGCGAATCTCGCCAAATGTGATCCCGGGATTCTGTTCCATCATCAATGCAATGATTCCTGCGCCATCGGGTGTCGCTGCGCTGGTTGTTTAGATGGGTAGCATATCGGGGATGGTCCTTGCCCAGACTTTCCTCGATGATTGTGGCAGCTTGCTGCATCAACGGCTCGGCCCGGTCCAGTTCGCCACTCGCATGGTAGAGTTCGGCCAGATTGCTCAGGCAAGTGGCCTAATTGGGATGTTGTATTCCCCGCACTTGCTCCCAAATGGGCAATGCTTCCAGGTACAACGGCTTCGCCATGGCGTATTCTTCCCCGGAAACATAAAGAGTCGCCAGATTATCCAGGCTCATGGCGTAATCGGGATGGTCTTTTCCCCTCACCCTCTCAAACAACTGTTTGGCCTGCGCATATAAGGGTTCGGCTCGCTCATAGTCCTTCAAGGACCGGTAAAGCCCTGCCAGATTATTCAGGCTGTATCCATAGTGAAAATGCTCCTTGCCAAGCGTATTTTCCCGGATTTCCAAAGCCGTTCGATATAGCGGCCGTGCCTTGGCGTAGTCTCCTTGGGATCGGTAGAGCGCACCCAGATTATTCAACACGGTGACCTAGCCGGGATGCAGGTCTCCCAGCACTACTTCACTGATCTTTTTAGCCTCAACGTAATACAATTCGGCCCGGTCATCGTCGC
This sequence comes from uncultured Pirellulaceae bacterium, assembly GCA_947258905.1. Classification (GTDB taxonomy): domain Bacteria; phylum Planctomycetota; class Planctomycetia; order Pirellulales; family Pirellulaceae; genus CAJQPP01. The sequence goes on from CAMYKF010000123.1 coordinate 4,889, forward strand.
CTATGGACCAGTAAACCACGCCGAGTGCATTCAAGTTGTCGATGCCGGCATTTTGTTATTCGTGTCAATCGCATCGACCCATTCGTCATTGGACCACGCACACCGCGCCAATCGGCACGGTGACCTTGGCCGAGCGAGACCATCCCCGAAGCAGGACTTCTCCACGCGAAAGATCGCCGTTTGATCGAAAAGTCCTTTCTCGTATGATCGGTCGCTTATCCAACAACGCGGGGACCAATCATGCTTGCCGATCTGATGACGTTCGAGAACCTGGCTGCCTTTGTGGCGCTGGCCGCCATGGAAATTGTGCTGGGTATCGATAACCTGGTTTATATCGCGATTGTCTCCAGTCGTTTGCCAAAGGAACAACAGCCAGCTGCTCGAAAACTGGGGCTGATGATGGCCCTGGTCACGCGCTTGATGCTGCTATTTGTACTGGCGTACATCGTGCAAAACCTGACCAGCCCGATCACGCAGCTGACGGACCTGGGCGTTCCTGCCGCATTTGTGGAACAGTTTTCAGGTCATCCGCCCGGCGATGAGGCCTATGACGCGACCAACGGGATCTCGTGGAAAGACATTGTGCTGCTGGTGGGTGGGCTGTTCCTGCTGTGGAAAAGCGTCACGGAGATACACGAACAATTCAATCATGATCCCACTCAAGATGTCAAACCGCCCCGCTATGGCTTCGTGGGTATCGTGACCCAGATCGCCATCATGGACATCGTGTTTTCCCTCGACTCGGTAATTACCGCGGTCGGTATGGCCAAGGAAATCCGGGTGATGGTGGCGGCCATTGTGGCTGCGATGATTGTGATGTTGCTGTTTGCCGAGCGCGTCAGCAAGTTCGTGGAGGATCATCCCACGTTGAAGATGCTGGCACTCAGTTTCCTGATCCTGATCGGTGTGATGCTGGTGGCCGAAGGCGCGGGAGCGCATCTGGACAAGGGCTATA
>CAMYKF010000124.1 GCA_947258905.1 uncultured Pirellulaceae bacterium
AAGGCGACCATGTCGTCAATGGTTATCAGGCTGACTTCGATGCCGGTAACAACTACACCGGCATCCTCTACGAGGAAGGCGGGCGAGGCATTCTCGTCCGGCGCTGTCAGGAAGTCACCATCGACGAGGCGGGCGAACGGGAAGTAACCGGTTCGGTTTGCGACGAAGCCGAATATGTGGCCGGCCTGAAAACCGATGACTGGAATGAAGTGGTCGTGACGGCCCGGGGCAACCGGTTGTCTCACTCCATCAACGGCACCATCTCGGCTGTGCTGATTGACGACGAGCAGGGCAAAGCGAAATCATCCGGTATTCTCGCGTTGCAACTGCACGCCGGCCCGCCGATGAAAATCGAGTTCAAGGATATTTCGCTAACTCGTCTCAATCAGTAGCGCAAGTCGCCAGACTTCCGAACGTCCGTGCATCATCTCTCGAACCGAAAGCGGTCTGGCAGCAGTTCATTCATCGTCCAGAATTTGTGCGATTCGGCATTACCCGCGTCGACTGCAATGATTTCCACTTCGTCGCCAAAGAACTGGCTCATCACCTGACGGCAGGCTCCGCAGGGAGATGCCAGCGGCGTGGCCACGACAACCATGCGGTGAAATTCGCGACAGCCTTCCGAAACGGCCTTGAAGATGGCTACCCGCTCGGCACATATCGACAGTCCATACGAATCGTTCTCCACATTGCAGCCGGTAAACACGCGGCCGTCTGCGGTTTCCAGCGCGGCACCCACGGCAAACCCTGAATGAATGGCGTAGGCGCCGTCACGTTGCCTGCAGGCAGCTTCGATCAGCGTGGCAATGTCGGCCGGGGACTGGTGTTTTGACAATGATCAACTCGCGGTTTCGGATTCGGACTGGGGTGCCACCCGATCGACGATCAGCGGCAGCGGATCAACTTCATGGTCGACGAGATGGATCGCCGCCCGCAAGTCGGGTCTGATTTGCTCCCACAGATCATGATCATCGCAGAATGACTTGACCAGCGGTTGCCCGCGCTCGACCCACTCGCCCACCTTGACCATCATTTGCAGGCCGGTGGAATGATCCAGCGTGTCACCGATCTTGCGTCGGCCACCTCCCATGCGAATCACGATCCAGCCCAGCGCCTCGGCATCAATCGAGCCAATGAAACCATCGTCTTCGGCCACGATTTTGTGTCGTTTGCCGACATGCCGGTCGGAATTGATGTCACCGCCCTGGGCGCGAACCATTCTCTCAAAAATCTCCATGGCCTTGCCCGAAGCGATGACTTCGCCCAGTTCGTGCTCGGCCGAATCAATGGAGTCGGCCAGATTGGTCGCGACCAGCAACTCGGCACCCAGTCGCACCGTCAGGTCAAAGATTTCACGCGGTCCGACATCCAGCAATACATCGATGCACTCATCTACTTCCACAGCGTTTCCGATCATCTGACCCAGTGGCTGATTCATATCGGTAATCAGGGCCGACGACCGGACACCCATTGCCGAAGCGACCGACACCAGGGATTCAGCCAGTGTGCGGGCTGCTTCGCTGGTCTTCATGAATGATCCGCTGCCCCATTTGACATCCAGCACCAGCGCGTCGAGACCCTCGGCCAGTTTCTTGCTGAGAATACTCGACGTGATCAGCGGCACCGCGGGAACCGTGGCCGTAACATCGCGCAACGCGTAAAGCCGGCGATCGGCCGGTGCGATCTCGTCGCTGGCGCCGGTAATCACGCAACCAACTTCTTTCACCACCTGTTGCAATTCGCGTATCGACAAATCCGTGCGGAACCCCGGAATCGATTCCAGTTTGTCGAGCGTGCCGCCAGTAGCTCCCAGACCACGACCGGAAATCATGGGCACGGCCAGCCCGCAGGCGGCCAGTGCCGGCGCGAGCGTAATGGAGATCTTGTCGCCAATGCCGCCCGTGGAATGCTTGTCGACCACGGGCTTGTTGAAACCGTGCCAGTTCATCCGCTGGCCCGAGCCGAGCATCTCGCGAGTCAGCGCAACGACCTCGTTGGGCTGCATCCCCTGAAAGAAAACCGCCATGGCAAAGGCGGCCATTTGATAATCGGGCACCTCGCCCCGGGTGTATGCCGCAATCAGGTCGGCAAGTCGTTCATCGGAAATCCGTTTGCCATCCCGTTTGTCCGCAATAATTCTGGCTGCATTCATGGCAGAATAATCGCAGCTTTGCCGGACAGGATCAAGCGTTCATTCGCCAGATCATGATGTTCAGATAGGCGGCATACGTCAGACAGATCAGATATGGCAGGATCAGTAATCCGGCCAGCTTGAATCGTTGCCAGAACAGGCTGAACGTGGCAAATACCGTCAGCCACAGGACGACGCACTGAATCGCCGCAGCACCCGGATTTTTAAACCCAAAGAACACAGATATCCACACGACATTCAGGATCAGCCCGGCCACAAAGAACTTGACGGCCAGGCGTGACACCGGCTCTTCACGCTCGACCCACACCCGGCACACGGCAACCGTCATTAATACAAACAGCACCGCCCAGACATACGGCAGCAAGAACGTCGAGGGCGTCCACGCAGGCTTGTCCAGCTGGCTGAACCAGCTCTCCTCACCCATGACCCGGGCAAAACCCAGCACTCCGCCTATCGCCATAACAAGCATGCAGGCAAGAAACCAGCCAACAAAACCAAGCCATTTTTGTTTTGTAGTCAGGTACATATCTGATTCGGTCCGCGCTGATCACGCGGCAGAAAATGCGAACGAAGGAGAAGCGTTTGGACCGCTGGAGTCAGGGCCAACAAAGCCTAGCTCAGAATGGCATTTGGGGCAGGCAATTTGCCGGGCAATCAGCCCATACGGTGCATGCACAATCCGCAGTATCGTTACAACACCCTGCAGCAACGGTCCGTTGGGCAACCTTGTCACCGGTCGCCCCGGCACAGGCTGTTACCTCAGGTGGTAGCGTGCGAAGGGCCTCGCACGCCTACTCGAAATTCAGGCTGCTGACGTGTGACGGGCCTCGCACGCCTACTCGATATCTGGTACTCGCCACTCTGGAGGATCCAGTTCAACCCGGTCAGGCAAACCGGACATGTCGCCACTTTGGAAAAACTGCGTTAATCCGGCACGGAACTGCGGATCGGCACTGGTGGCCTCGCGGATCGCCCCGTGCGATCCTCGCTCCACCGTAACGAATCGACTGTTGGTGAAAAACGGCGCCAGTTCCTGTGCATTTTCATACGGCGTCGATGTATCCCAGGTTCCGTGCACAATCACCGTAGGAATATCAGTCTGAAAATTGGTTCGGAACTCGTCACCCAAATCGACCTCCCACACCGGGCTGCCCATGGCGTACGAGCTAAACGTGCTGCCAATGATGGACATCGCCGGATCGGCTTCGAACTCGGCGCGACGCTTCGCGGTAATTCCCGAGGCGCTATCCAGCGTCCAATAGCTGGCGGTGGCAAAACCGCGGCCACGCATCTTCGACCTGCCCAGCACTCGTCGGGCTGCGGCTTCCCAATCATCGCGATGCATGCGAATGACTTCCGCAGGCCAGCTTGTCAGGCCAGCACCCGAAAACCCGCGTGCCACTGCGCGCAACGCATGGCCGTCCATCACCACCTCGATTTCCGACGAAGTCCCTTCGTTTAACACGACCGTGAACGGATTCTCCTCGGCCTTCCTTACCATCGCTTCCATGGCCGCCACCAGGCCGCCTTCGGGAATCAGCCCCTTGAGTTGCTCCGAGGCTTCTGCGTCCGCTGCGACCCGTTTGTAGACGTTCCAGATCCAGCCGGGATGATCCCACGTGTGATCAGGGCCTTCCATTCCGTTCAAGATGGCTCGCTCGATCAACTCGGGGTGGTATCGCATCAGCGTCATGCCCCAGTGCGAACCGAAACTGCCGCCGCTGATCATGATCTTGTCGAATCCCAGTCCATGGGCGACATCGCGCACGTCAGCTGCCGCCTCAATGACATTCAAGCCACTTAAATCAATGCCCTCGTCCAGCCAGAATTGACGCTCGTCACGCAGCGCGGTCTGGAACTCACTGACGGCCTCCGGGTCAAATTGCCGCGCCATTTGCGGAGGCGTGGGCTGGACGATCGTGGTGTTGGGCGTAGACGAGCCAATCCCGCGCTGCCCGACAACGACTACGTCGGTGATGTTCAACAGAGGCTGAAACTGGTCTTCAAACGTGCCCCGTTTGGCCAGCCGCTCGGAAAGGCCTGCAAAACCGGGACCGCCGTTAAGTATGAACATGGGAGGCGTGTCCGGATTTGCCTGGTCGGATCGCGGAAACAGATAGAACTCCACCGAAATTACCGCACTGTCGTCCTTGCTGCGGTTGGCGGGCACAAACATCTGTCCGCGATGTGCCGTAAAGAACTCACGGTTCTTTAATCGAATCCGCTCGGGATAAACATACATCGAACCGGCTGCCGGAGCCGGAGCCTTGCCATTATGAAAACTTTGTGCGAGGCAGGGAGCGGACGTCGACAAAAGTAGCAGACAAAAAAATACCGTTCGCATCAGATGGCTCCTGCAATCCGCGACATAAGTTCAGAATTCACAATTCAGACATTATTCACGATTCCGTCGTGGATAGTGAAACAAGAGAAGGGAATTCGTTATGGCGAACGGGGGCTTGCCAACAAAAAACGGAATTGGTGTTGATTGCATAAATTCCGTCCAGCCATTCAGCAGGCGCGCTGTTTGTCCCGGGTCCTACTCCCACACACTAATAACTTCCTGCCCTGATCGCGTGGACAGTCCGCGATAGACTTCTTCGTCGATGAAATTCGGCAGCAGCCGTACCGACCCGTCGGCGGACAGGAACATGGCACCTACCGTATGGGCACTGGCAAAGTCCTCGAAGTGGGCGTGATCCCTGTTATTGGGCAGGTGATCGGTCACGCCCACAATGCGAGCAGCTCCTTCCTCGATGTGCGGATCGGCACCGACCCACGTGACCGTGCCGCGAGTCGCCAGCCGCTCGCCACACATCAGGGTGTTGCTCAGTCCGTCCGTGATATCACGAAAACGCACGTTGCTGTTTTCGAAAAACAGGCCATTGCCGTTACGCTCGTTGCCTTCGATTTCGATGGATCCGAACACGCCGCTGTAATTACAGCGCGACACCATTAGATCTTCGTGGTGTGGCTCGGTATCGTGCATGAAGGGCTCGCCGCCATCGTCATGATCGTGCTCAAACTCTTCATCCAACCAGTCCCACAACATCACTTCCGGTGACGGATCCGACGGACACAGAAACGTGGCGATTACGTGCTCGCGGGTTTCCTCGAATTCCTCGTTATCGGCATCGAGGGAGAAGTCAAATTCCTTGTACAGGTTACCTTGCTCAAGATAGGGCAGAACCTTGGTCGCCCAGCCCCAGCCGGGCAATCCCTCTTCATGATCGTCATCGTCGAAGGGCATTCCCGGGAATCCCGGTCCTGGAGACATAATGTCGTCGTACACTTCCCAGCCCGTCGGCAATCGACGCAAAGTATCGTGATGCATGTGCAGCGCCAGACCAATCTGACGGATATTGTTGGAGCACTCAGTGCGACGAGCCGCTTCGCGAACCTGTTGGACCGCTGGCAGCAGTAATCCAACCAGAATGCCAATGATTGCGATGACAACCAGCAGTTCGACCAGCGTGAAACCGAAATGATTACGAGAGACTTTCATTTTGATGACCTTGTATGAAATGATGCCTGAAACGTAGGGGCGCTCTGAAGGGAGCGGGCACGATTTGGACAGTGGAAGTCATCAGACCTCCAGTGCTTGTCAACCAGGGTGTGCGGACCTTGAAACTTCCGCAGCAGCCTTTGGTATTCAAATCAAGATTGGACCTGGCCAAGAGGCGGTCCG
>CAMYKF010000125.1 GCA_947258905.1 uncultured Pirellulaceae bacterium
GGGAACCGGATCCCCGGGTACGCTTCGCGACCCGGGGCTAATGGCTCGAATCCCTGCGGGATTATTGGATGTATCGAATTGTGTAGACACCAATGCCCGAGAGGATAGTCAAAGTCTGGGTTACAGCGACCGTTTACAAATTGAATACAACTTCCGGTAATTACGAAGTTCTTTATGATCCAGTAGCGTCGGAGACGACCCTTTTGGCAGCCGGAAATTCAAGTATTCCAATGTGGGCAACTGGCGATGGAAACTTTGTCGTGGGATCTTATGTAGTCAAAGGAATTGTTTGGGCGTCTTATGTCGGTCCGGGTGGTTTTGAATTAGGGGATCCGGAAGAGATTGCCACTTTGTCTCATGGATTTGTCGTTCAGGACTGCGATTAGGTTGTTTTTTTGCAACCGAAGGAACTCAACAAGAATAGGGGTAAATCCGATGTCTCAAAATCGATCGCGTGTTCGGAAATTTTTGGGCTTGGCAATCTTAAGTTCGACTTTGACATGTTTAGCATGTTCTGTCGTGCGAGGACAGGATTCTCCTCGAATGCCTACGCCAGAAGAACTTGCCAGAATAACAAACGATAACTCTGCCGAGATTCGGTTTAACAAGGAGCAAAGAGCGCGACGTCATATGACTGCCAATTCGTCGACCGTGCGTCTTGCTGCCATGTTCCGGGCATTGCCTCGATTAAGAGAACAACTTGAGCTAACCGACGAGCAAGCCACCGCGATTGCAAGTATTGCCAGCGATTATGAATCATCAAAGGAAGAAATTAAACTGAGGACAGAGCCAAATTCGCAAGATCAACGCAATCAACTAGGGCAGTTGGAGCGAGAATGCCGCGATCGTCTCGAAGCAACGATTCTTCCTTTTCAATTTGAAAAAATGGCTGCATGGAATTGGGAGCAAAACGGATTTGTTTGCGTTTTGATTGAAACCGAGGTTGGTAACGCGATGGAATTGTCGGAAAGGCAAAAAGCAAGTTTGCGTGAACAATCAGAAGCAATGGCAGCCGAAATCGAAGAGTTTATTAACGCAAAACGGCGCGAGTTTGCGGACATGCTGCATGAGGAATTAAACAGCGACCAGCGAGAGCAGCTGGCCGAACTGGTGGGGGAGGAACGTCTCGACCGAATCCTTTCGAGTCAACCAATCGAGACAATTTTTGCGCAGAACAGGGCCCGTGAAATGGGCGAGGATGTTAGTGAGGGGTACCGGCGTTTGCGCCGGACTTCGGACCTGCCAGCATGGGTCGATCGCTAGCCCTTGGCGAAAAAAAAGCCCGCATCGGAAGATGCAGGCCTTTGCGGGATTTTTTTCAGTTCACCAATCGCTCTAGAACACATCCAGAATGAAGTGATGGCCCCAGTGGTAACGGCGGCTGCCGGGGTAGTAGTTCTGCCACGAGCGGTTGTAAACCGGAATCCGCATCTCTTGCGGATAGCGATGATACATGTCGCCATTGCTGCGGTAGTACTCCGAGCCCCGGTAATTTTGCGGGTAGGTGACATACGGATAGTGATAGAAACGCTGCAGGTTGGCCGAACCGTAGGTGCCGTACGTGCCGGCGACACGATAGTCCTGTGCGGCTGCTTCCTGACAGTCGGTCATGGCCAGCAGGGCGATGCCCATGGCCAGTGCCATCATCAATGGACGAAGCATTGTTTCCCTCCTCGTGGTCGTGGTCGCCTGGCGGCCGGCCAGTACGCCATACCTGTCTATGGCTGATGCGGTGATTGGGTCCTGTTTATCAATGCGATCGCGGCGTTGATCGCACTCGCTACACCGTCCCTGCGGTGGAGACGCTGCAGTCTTCCTTGTCATCGGCATTGGCAGATTCGCGATTGAAGGATTATCCGCCAGAACTGCTACAAGGAAGAAAAAGTTCGCAAATCGCAGAACGCGACCAGATCGTTGCGGAACCGCGCAATCGGCGCAAAGTTTAACGGCTCAATCGTCCGTTACGGATCGCTAGCGATCGGCAGCTCGATGGTTGTTACGTTCCTTAACCGGTTATGAACCGTCGTCCGAATCGGGGATCGCCTGAGGGATCGCCTGGAAGAGCCAGACCCAGCCGTGCACGGAATACTCCTGCGGCAACTGGGCCCGATTTTGTCGCGACAGGCCTTGAAATCCTTTCTGGCTTGCTCGAGTTCTGCTTCATCCTTGACCCGGGTTGGCCACATGATCCTGAGGACCTGATACTCCTGGTTCAGTTCCTCCATTTGTTGTTTGAGCTCGTTTTGCTTTTGTTGGGGGTTCAAACTGCTGGGCAAAGGCACTGCCTGTAAAAAGGATGACAACCAGCAAGGCACCGCAATGTTTCATGATTGACTCCCGGAATGGCGTCAGCGTCTTTTTTTTGGAGCTTGATATCGAGCATGGTAACGCATGGAATCGCGCTTCCAGGAATCGGAATCCGGCGGTTGGGTTGCGAGTACCAACCGTTTCAAAACTTCTGACTTGTTCGGGTGTTAACTATGCTGGCGGTTGAGGCAGCAGATGTGTCCGTTAACGGTCGCACAGCAGGGGCGTTACCTTGTGGTGCCAATGGCTCAAAAAATGTGTTGCATTGAGCGTATTTACGCCGGTTTGACGGGAATGTGCCGAAATTAGGGCAATTTAGCCGCCTGCCGACCATCATTCAGGGTGGTAAAATATCGTGGGCGAACGCGTCAAAATCTGTACCGTCGCCGCCAGGCTGAATCTGGTCGGGCCTCGCACCCGAACCATTAAATGTAACCAATCAACCAGCCGCGCAAAAACTACGGACAATCACCAAGGAACTCCAAACGCCATGACAAGACCCCTGCCTGGCCCCTCCGGAAAACCTGTTGCTGTTGCCCAAGCCGTTCCCTCTTGTGCCAGTCAGTTCCGACTGGCATGGCTGACCGCCTTTCTGTGTCTGACCGTCTGGCTGTTGCTGAGTGGTATTGCGGTTGGACAAACTGATTCGGACATCAGCACCGGCAACGAAGCCGCTACGACCGAGGCAGAGGGTGATGATAATCAAACGGCAGCAGCCTTTGACTTTTTTGGCAACAAGTCACCTGCGAGTATCGAACAACTGCGCGAAATGCAGGACCATTTCCGCGAGCTGGCACAGGACGTTTCCGACGCCACCGTCAGTGTGCAGGTAGGACAAAATCAGGGCACGGGCGTCATCGTGACGCGAGACGGTTATGTGATGACCGCTGCCCACGTGATCGGCGGAGCCGACCGCGATGCCACGATTCGTCTGCCCGATGGTACGCAACTGGACGCCAAAACGCTGGGCCTGAATCGAACCATTGACGCGGGATTGCTGAAAATCACCGACAAAGACAAGTACCCCTATCTCAGTCCCGGAATTTCGGAAGACTTGAAAACCGGCCAGTGGGTGATGGCCATCGGACATCCCGGTGGCTGGGACGAGGACCGCGGTCTGGTGTTTCGCATCGGTCGCATCCTGCGTACCAACGACTCGCTGATCTCGACCGACTGCAGCCTGGTCGGTGGCGATTCGGGCGGACCACTGGTCGACATGGATGGCAGCGTCATCGGCATCCACAGTCGCATCGGTGCCAGCCTGACAACCAATATTCACGTTCCCGTCGATGTGTTCACCGATCAGTGGGACGACCTGTCGAGCGGTCGCGACTGGGGTCGCGGCATTGGCGGTTCCAATCCTGCCAACGAGCCCTGGCTGGGACTGTCGCTGGTCGACGGCGAAATGAACATCGAAGCCATTGTCCCGGATGGCCCGGCCGAAAAGGCGGGATTGCAAGAGGGCGATGAGATCGTTGAATTCGATGGCCAGCGTGTCTCCAACGTATTCCGTTTCAGCCGCCTCTTGCGAGCTGCGAGTCCTGGCGACGTCGTCAAGGTCAAGGTCAAGCGAGACGACGAGGAAATCGAAGTCGAACTGACGATTGGCTCGCAGGACGACCGGAACTAGCCGACTCGGCCCTGCCCACGGCGACCGCCGGCAACCAACACCCCTTTACCAGGCAACAACCCCCGAAAAAAGCATGTCTCAACTATCCATCTGCCGAATCGCAATCGCCAGCTTCGCTCTGGCTTTGTTCCTGATCTGCGGCCTGACCATGTCGACTCAGGCGATTGGCGCGCCATCCGTCCTGTGGCAGGAAGAGACCCAGGAAGAGCAGGAGGGGGAGAACCAGGAAGAATCATCCGGCGAGGAATCGGAGGAAGAGAAGCCATCCGAATCCGGCCAGGATGAATCGGCAGACGAATCGGCAGACGAATCGCCGGAAGAATCCAAATCGGGCGAACAGGAGCCATCCGGGGATGCCGAGTCTGATGACGAGCCGTCGGAAGAAAAGTCTGAAGAACAATCCGAGGAAGAAGCGGAACAGGAAGAGCAAGCCGAAGAAGCGGATTCCGATACCAAACGCCGCAGCAACCGCTCAAATCGCCGCCGTCGAACACCGTCCTATCTGGACAACTCGCGAGGCAGCGGCGCCTTCCTGAAAGTATTTCAGCCGGTTATTGCTGACACAGCGGCGGCCACGGTCCGTATCAAAAAAGGGTCACGAACCATTGCATTGGGTGCCATCGTTGATCCCAACGGTTTTGTATTGACCAAGCAAAGCGAATTACGCAGTCCCCTGACTTGCGAATTGGCCGACGGTACCAGTTTGCCCGCCGTGGTTTACGGCGTGCATCCGGACACCGATCTGGCGTTGTTAAAAATTGACCCGCCCGGCAACGACTCATTGCCGGTCATTCGCTGGGCGGAGTCGGACACGCTGGATGTCGGTGACTGGCTGGCGACGGTGCGCGACGACGAACAGCCACTGGCTGTTGGAGTGGTGGGCGTCAAGGCGCGGCCGATCAAGCCACAATCAGGTTTTATGGGCGTCAATTTGCGTCAAATGTTTGACGATGAACGGAACCCGACCCAGGTGCAGGTGACCGGGGTCACCGGCGACTCGCCCGCCGAGGAGGGTGGCATCAAGGAAGGCGATGTCATCATCAAGGTGAACGACGAGGCGTTTTCGGAAATTGACAAATTGATCAAGAAGGTGCAGAGCTACCCGCCGGGCGAGGAAATCCGTCTGACGTTGCTGCGTAATGGCAAGGAAATCGTTGCCGACGTCGTGCTGGGAGAAGCCGAGAGTCTGAATCCGCTGTTCGAACGCAGCCGGCAGCAAAATACGATGGGCGGCAATGTGCTGAGCAAGCGGCGTCAGGATTTTCCGATGGCCGTGCAACACGATTCGCTGATCAAGCCGGAACAGTGCGGCGGCCCGGTCGTTAATCTCGAAGGCGAGGTCGTGGGGATCAACATCGCACGTCAGGGCCGCGTTTCCAGCCTGTTGCTGCCGGCCTCGATTGTCATGCCGATCATCAGTGACCTCAGATCAGGGCAATGGACGCCGGCCGAGGTTAACCGCGAACGGATTGCTGACATCAATCGACAGCTGGAAGAACTGAATACGGTGATCAACCTCTCGCCGCTGAACAATGATTCGCTCAAGGATCAGCTGGAGCAGTACACGACCGAGGAGGAAGACGCCCAAAAGCGGTTGCAGGAGGCACTGGACGATCTGCAAAAGATCACCAAGGAAAAACTGCGAGTGGAAATTGCCATGAGCGACGCCGAGGAGAGCTACGAACATGCTCAAAAGGAGATTGAGCGGCTGCGGCGGGAACTGGAACAGCTAGTCAGCGGCACCCGGTAGCCAAAATCGTGAGCAGTCGTGTCCTTCTCCTCTCAGGGAAGAGGCTCTTCGGGGAATTTAGTGGCAAATTCTCGTGACCCTCCCGCCGGGAGGGTCGCCAATCCCGACCTGACGGGATGGCGGGGAG
>CAMYKF010000126.1 GCA_947258905.1 uncultured Pirellulaceae bacterium
CAGGTTTTCTGTTCGTACCGATCTCCGTCACGAGCGCGACCGTCCTTGCGGATGCTGGTAGCTGGCGGCGCGGGCTTAACAACCAACGCTGCGTGAGACGCAAAAAAAAAGGCAGCCTGCAAATGGATGCAGGCTGCCTGGTTAAAACAGATTTCTGGTTTTCAGTGTGAGTAAATTAGGATAATACCGAATGACCTCAAATCTATTTTTCAGCGTTCAAGCGAATCTTCTCGTTGAACGAAGGACGCGTCAGTTCGAGTGTTAGCTCGCCATTTCGCGTAAAGTACTCGGCAAAGAAAATCTGAGACCGAGATTCCAGCACGGCACTCCGTGAAGTCGATTGATTCACCGAGAACTCAATTCCTGCCGGTTCGATTGCAATCCGGTCCTGAGTGACAAAAAGCCGCTCAAAACCTTCGTGGTTGCTAACCGATTCCTTGTCGACCTGAACCGTTTTAATGGCCCAGGCTCCGTCAACTCCAGTCAAAGGCAGCTCCTTTCGCATAGCAGACAAGAGTCAAAATAGTGAATGCAATTTTCGGGGACCAACATCCTGTCGTCTCCGCTTCCTCCCGTTATGGTGGATTGGGTTCGTGGTAGTATTCGCAGACTGTCCAGTATACGCAGGCCTGCGGGCCGGTCGAGTCAAAAATTTGGGATGCAAATTGATCTGCCGCGTCGCGCCCTGCCGAAAAACCTTGTTTTTCACGGCTCAAATCCCCGTTGAGCCAGGCCGCAGATGTCTCTAAAGTCGTGCCCCATTCTCTACTCAGGGAGGCGGCACATGAAGAAGCACTGGTTAACAATCGCGGAAATCGGCATCGCCGCGGTTGGACTCGTGGGCTGGATGCTTTCCAGCAATATCTATGTCGCTGTTGCGGCGGCCGTGTTGATGTTTTTGTTTGGTGTTGCCAAGCCGATCATGGACGCCCGCAAGTCTGCTCGAACACAACAGTACGTCGACCAACAATTTGACGAGGCTGCATCCCGTGTGGATGCCGAGATATCAGCACTGCTGGAGAACCTGCCGCAGCCCGACGTGCCGCCACGGGAATTGGTGCAGGCCATGATGCAGCAATGCTGCGGCAGCCAGGCCACGGAACAGATGCAGATCTATGATGAACTGCTGGACAACCTCGCCGCGGGTCAGCAACCATTGAACGGCGACAATGCCGCCGCCCAATTCATGCAGCCGGAAATTCTGCAGCAGCTGGAGGCGATTGCCCTTTATCACCACGATGACCTTGCCGCTGCTGCTGAAGGTTTCCGCAGCAACACACAAGTGCACCCGGAATGGGCGGCAGCCTGGTACGGCTGGTTGCTATGTGAATTGCGTCAAGGCCATGTGCAAGTGGTCATGGAAAATAATCCGCAGCTACAGGGAATTGAGTGGCAGCCCTGCGCTCCCGGCGATCAGGAGTGTTTTCTGGCAATGGACGAGTATGACCGCGAAGAAATGATCACCGGATATCAGGTGGCGATGCGGGGAATCGGCGATCTGTATGCCGCGGCGTCGTTGCAGCAAGGTCGCCAGCAAATCGTCCAATCGCGTGAAGAATATCGCGAGGCAGCCTGATTGATGGCAACAACACAAACGTCCAAAAAGAAATCCACGACGGCCAGACGTGCAAGATGGATCCCGCGGTGGTGGCCGGGCTGGTTAATTTGCCTGGCCGCTTTTGCCGCGACCCCGTGGCTGTTGGGACCCCGCTGTCCCGATCGCCTCGTGATTGCGACAGGTCCGACCGACGGAGCCTATTATGCGTATGCCCAGGAATACAAGAAGCGGTTGGCGACTCATGGCATCACTCTCGAGGTGCGTGTAACGGATGGATCTTTGGAGAACCAGCGACTTCTAAACGCCGACGATGGAGTTGTATCGCTGGCCATTATTCAGGGTGGGACTGGTGATCCCGCAAAGGAAAACCTGCAGTCACTGGCCAGCCTTTATCCGGAACCAGTGTGGTTGTTTTGCAGCGGTAACGAGCCGGTTGACGAACTGACGCAACTGAGAGGCAAACGGATTGCGGTAGGTCGGGAAGGCAGCGGCACGCGGGCCATCGCATTACAGTTGTTGTCGGATAGCGCGATTCACGATTCGGATGACAAAACACGCCTGGTGAATGCAGGTCCCCGGGAGGCTTGTCAACAACTCAAGTCGGGCGAGATTGATGCGGCCTTCATAGTGATGTCGCCCGAGGCAGCCGTCATTCGCGAGTTGTTGCAGGCCGATGGCATCCACGTTGCCAGTCTGCGTCGAGTCACTGCATGGCAACAGAACTATCCGTTCCTGTCCGTACCAACGCTCCCGGAAGGCGTTGTAAATATTGAGCGCAACATCCCGGAACGCGACATTCGCTTACTCGCGCCGACCGCAAATCTGGTGGCTCGCGGCGACCTGCATCATGCATTGGTGCCGCTGATCCTGCAGGCGGTCCAGCAGGTACATCAGGACAACGGGATGCTGGTGCGGTCCACGCCGTTCCCGAATCCGCAATTTACTGACTTCCCCATCAATGACGATGCACGGCGCTATTTCCGTTCGGGTCCTTCGTTGCTGTTCCGATACCTGCCCTTTTGGCTGGCCGCGTGGCTGGATCGGGTGAAGCTGATTCTATTGCCGCTGTGCACATTGCTGATTCCCTTCATCAAGGCGGCACCGCCCGTGTATCGCTGGAGAATTCGTTCCAAAATCTATCGCTGGTATCGGGTGTTGCATGAAATCGACCTGGAACTGAAGGAACCGAATCGGCGTGTCGACTTTTCTTCGCTGCTGGAGCGACTTAATACTCTGGAGCAGGAATTGTTCGAAGTCTCGGTGCCGCTTTCCTACATGGAAGAGTTCTACAATCTGCGTCTGCACGTGTCGTTTGTGAGGAACCGGCTGCGTCAGGTCGAGAGCACCCGCGACCGTTCGCGACAAGCCGCCTGAGCGGTCATCCGGCAGCGTTACCACAGCGATGTCGGCCAATCATGCATCGTGATGGTGATTGCCACCACGACCAACCTGGCCAGCCCGCCACACCGGGCAGGCAGCGCGTTTCGCACGGCACGGCAACATCCTTGCGTTTGTGGCGTCTGATGGCGACAATCGGTGAGTGCGCCAGAAACCGCACGGCGGCGGTAGCCGGAATTGTGATGTCCGGCGGTGCGAAACGCGAAAGCCGTTTCCCCATCGCGGTCCTTCAGTCTTCCCCCGGGAGCCCTCCATTCATGGACAACCGAAAGTTCACTATTGACCCTTCCACCATCGGAGGCATCCTCGTACTGGACCTGGCGTCGGCCAAAACAGGGGCCGAAGACGGCACTTCCCGTGTTGCCAGTCAGTTGTTTGATATTATATCCGGCACCAACAGCCAACAGATTCTGCTGGATGTCAAAGGCATCACGTTTATCACTTCGGATGTCATTGGCCAGCTGATCATGCTGCACAAAAAGTGTTTGGCCAACAAACACCAGTTGAAGTTGTGCGGTGTTACGGATGCCAACAAGATGGCTCTAAGCCTGGTGCGCTTTGACAAGCTGGTGGATTTTTATGAAAGCAAACCAGAGGCCATCGCGGCATTTAAGGCTGATCAGCCCTCGTCACCCGAAGCATATGGTGTCACGGGATCTGCCGAAGACTACTTGCCTCAGGCCGAGGCAGGCGACATCGACGCGCAATACCGTTACGGACGATGCCTGGAGGCGGGACGCGGGGTCGAACAGGACTTCGAAGCCGCGGCGAAATGGTACGAAAAGGCTGCGCAACTGGGGCATGTCGGTGCGCAACATGCCCTGGCAGTTGCCCATGCCTACGGAATCGGAGTGCCGCAGGATTTCGCAACTGCTTTTGCATGGTACAAGCGGGCGGCGAACCAGGGTCATCCCGAAGCCCAATACTGGATTGGCGTCTCGCTGCATCACGGACTGGTCGGGGAAGTGGATTTGTCCAAAGCCGCCAAGTGGTATCACGAAGCCGCTGAACAGGGATACGAACCGGCGCATCTGGCGATTACCGAATTGAAGCGCGCCGCAGTGTAATCCGCGCCGGTCTGGCCCTGAACGACCTGCTGGCCATGATCAATCGCCGTCATCGGGCGGGAATTTGCTACTGACTGTATTCAGATAATGCTCGATACGGTCATGGCTAGGGGTTGTTTGCCGGATAAACAGCAGACCGCCCACTTCGGCCACATCGCCAGTGCCGCCGTTGTCGCGCCATGACTCAGGGTCAATGACCGTCTTCATGCCGTTGACGAGCTTTTCGAAGTTCATTTCCACGTCGCCCTTCATGTTTTGGATGAGGTCCCGGCAATCATAGTGCCGAATCACAGGCGACGCCGCGGCAACCTCCTCGCTGACGATGTACAGCACTTCATTCTTTACCATGTACGTGCAAAGGAATGGTTGCAGCATTATCCGCAAGGCGCTGCGCAGCTTGACTCCCTGGAGTGTTATCGTGATCAGGGATTCTGCGTCCAGATTGTTGTCGGCAGCCGACTCGTCCATGACGATTGGAATTCGGTACTCTGACATCATTTCGTGCACGATGTCTTCCATTCGCGTTTCGAAATGATCCAGTTCGGCAGGCGAATTCAGAGCGGCAATGATCTTGTTTTCACGCTCGTTTCCAGCGTCGCCAATGATCGGCTTCAGGGCGTTCGCCTGGGCAGATTCGGCGTCGTTTTGGGCATATGTCTGGCCGTTGAGCAGGGCCCCGGTGCCGATGGCCACGGTGATCAAAAGAAATTGGCAGGTTTGCATTTTGAATCGCCTCACTATCAGTGTTCCGATCGCCCCGTTAATCACATTATGGCGTGACTCACCTCGTCATGCCAGCTTTGCCCACAGTTGGTCTGGAGCGGACTTGTTACCGTGACTTTACGAACTCGAGGATGACCACATGCTATGATGAGCAGCAGAAACGTGTACGTGCGGCAGGCATCCTGCCTGTCAGGCCCGTCGAATTCGGATGAATTCTTTTACGCGAAAAGCATGGAGTTTGGATCATGTCGATACTCAACTGGCCGGGTGTTGGTTCCGGTTTGGCTTTATTGGCCACGGGCATCTTGCTCCCGACAGGAATTGTGTCGGTCATCCACGGCCAGCAGGAAAACTCAAAGGTTGCGATGCAACAGGAAACCAGTGAAACGCAAGACCAGCAACACGACGTAGCTGGCTTTCACGAAGCGCTGTTGAAGATTGCCGCTGAATACAAAACCTGGGGGCGTGTGGACGATGAAACGCGCTGGGCCCCCTGGCTGTGTCGGGCACCCATGCCCTCGCGGGTGCGATTCAGCGAAAGTGAGGACGAGGATTCCCACGGCCAAAAGTTGTATTACCTGTTTGCCAGAGACCGGGATGCTTATATGCAAGTCGCCGGCAACGAGCCAGCAGTTGGGCAGGTGGTGGTCAAGGAATCCTGGCATCCGGTGGAATCGACTCGCGAGTTGTCTGGCCGGCTGTGGGAGGATGCCGAGGCCGATCCGGTCGCGGACCCCCCAGCGACCAAGGTCGTCGACGCCAGGGAACCGGGCATTCACGGTTTCACCTCAGGCGGTTCGTACTATCCCTGGGCCAGCAAGGGCGACAAGCTGTACCACGCCGATCGTCTGGCGGAATTGTTCATCATGTACAAAACCGACGTTGCCACGCCGGGGACCGACAATGGCTGGGTCTATGGCACGGTGACCGCCGACGGCAAGACCGTGACGTTGGCCGGCCGCGTCATGTCCTGTATGGCCTGTCACCAGGATGCGCCGCATGACCGCTTGTTTGGATTGAAATAGCCATGCATGCGTTGCCTTGATTCCGAGAATCCGCAGTCTGCCTGATCGGCAAGGTTCGGCGATTTGTCGCGATAATCGAGCCTGGTTGGGGCGCTTTTTCCACCACATGACTTCGAGGCGGTTTTATTATGGAAGATGGCAGGGTGACGGTGACGACCGGGCGTCGCTGCCAGATGATTACATACAAGAGTGTTACAGGTTGCCAAAATGTACAGGTCATTGGTTTCGCAAATTGCAGGGTCGGCTTGCCTGGTATTGATAGTTGCGAATCTGGTTTGCTTTTCCGGGTGCCGGGGAACGACACAGAAGGTCTCGCAGCAAGACGATGGTTCATCCGAAAACAAGGAATCGGACGCTCAGTCGGCCGCGGAGCAACAGCCGCGGACCGCCGATGAGCAGAGCGAGCCAACTGGCCAGGATGTGCTGTTGGGCGATTTGGACAAGGCCATTGCCAGGTACACGGAAATTCTGCGCGAACCACTGCCCAATTACGTCGAGAGGGCAGAGGTGACTAACCGCCGCGCCGAGACAATGTTCTTGCGAGGAGAGGCCTTTCTAGCCAAGGGCTTTCCGCTGATTGCAATCGAGGATTTTACGGAAGCCCTCGAAGTCGGAGGTGATGATGTCGGGGCCAAAGCGCTGGTCTCACGGGCCATGGCCCTGGCCGCACTCCACCGCTGGTCACAAGTGGTTGCCGATTCCACGCGTGCCATTCGTTTGCAGCCCGACAACGGGCAGGCCTTTTTGATTCGCAGTCAGGCTCTCGCCGCTCTTGGTGAAGAGGGGGCTGCTACGACGTCGTTGCAGGAGGCCGAACGCCTGGGAATTCGCACGACCTGGCGAGTCCCGTTTCTGGAACCGCAACCCACGGTGATCGATCAGGCCCGGGCACTGCTGGATTCAGGCAATGCGCCAGTGGCGCTTGAGGTGCTGGAAGCCGCGATTCTTAACGGCGAGGAAACCTGGGAATCGAATGATCTGCTGGCAAAAACCCAGTTTCAGTTGAAAGACTACTACCGGGCTGTTGTGGCGGCAACTCGTTCACTGCGCGGGAATCCGGCAAACGCCGAAGCCTACCGAATTCGGGGACTGTCAAATCTGCAACGCGGCAACCTGGATCAGTCAATTTTTGACTTGCAGGCCGCTATCGCACTTGATGAATCGCTGGGTGAATCTCTTGGACTAATGATTGCCGAGGCGCATCGACGCGGGGGACTCGAACCGGCAGTGCGAGCCGACGCGGTGGCCAGAATCAAACGATCCGTGGCGACAGACACGGAAGGGGTGACGCAGCCGGGGAAGGCAGAGCAATGGCTGCTGGACCTGTTCACGATGACCAATTCGTCACAGCAAATCGATCATTTCCAACGACTGCTGGCCGACAACACCGATTCGCCGATCGATTCCATGAACTGGCTGGCTGATTTCCTGATGCTCAATCGCAATGTGCCAGGTGTAGAGGTGTTGCGAACCTGGCTGAATCAGCAGTCGAAAGGGGATGACGCGTCACAACTGGCAAGTCAATTGTGGGACCGTGTTTCGTCGCGAGGCGTGGCCTCGCGCCAAGGCGTGAACTTGTTTGCGGATCTGCCCGCCTACACCATCAATTACCAATATTACACCTTGCTGCAATCGTGTATCGGCGGGGGGCTTTGCCGGGTCAAAATGGATCATCTCTATCAGGCCATAGACATCGATAGTCCGATTGGGTTGAAGTTGATTTTGCCTCACGCCAACGTGCTCGATCGTCAGCTTCAGGGATTGCTGCAGCAATGTATGGCCCGCGATCGCAAGCAGCACGCGGTGCTGATTATCAGCCGTTACGAAAGCGGATTGACGTGGCAGCTACTGCAATTTCTGGAGATGCCGGTGGAACGGCAGGGCCCCAAACTGCCGCCAGACATTGTCATCTGAGTGACACAGCTGTCGAAATTCTAGTTGCCGATTTTTGCGAAGCTTTCGTTGAGGATGGGATAGTTCTGCCATGAGTGGTGGTCGAAGTGCCACCATTCGTTCTCATAGATTTCGAAACCCTCGGCTTCCATCATATTGCGCCATGGATGGTGAATCTGGCGGAATACCATGTAACCGGTTTGCAATTGTTAAGATTTGATTAGCATATGTTAACAATTCAATAGGTCATCGGACGGCAACGACGCGAAATGTGTATTTGCCCGGTAGTGGTGTTGCCTGGCGTGGCTCCAATACAGCACCCGCCAGCGGGCGGTCCCGCCCGCCCCGCGTCCACCTGTTGTGTTTTTGCGTCGCGCGGGTGGCGGCCTGGTGTCGAGGCCCCGGTTTAGCGAGTTGGTTTCCCGCCCGTTTAAGGCCGAAGGTGGCTAATACATGACGTCAATTCACCACAGCCACGCTTAAGGATTTCAGGTCCAGAAATGGAAATTGCCCTCATCGCAATTCTGCTTGCTGCCGCCTTCTATGTAGGCTGGAATATCGGAGCCAATGACGCCGCCAACTGCATCGGCACGACTGTTGGAGCGCAAATTATCTCTTATCGCAAAGCGGCCTTGTTAATGGCCGCGTTCGTGATTCTCGGTGGCGTGCTTCAAGGTCACCGGGTGATGAAGACGGTCGGCAAGGGTATCGTGATTTCCGAGGTTGAGTCGTACGAAGCGTACAATGGAGCGCCGGCTCCCGAGGAGTTTGGCCAATATTTCCCGGATAACAGGCTGCCTGACCTGGCGATCCTCGTGGCGCTACTGTCGGCCGGATTTTTCGTAACCCTGGCGACGTTTACGAGCACACCCGTTTCCACTTCCCAGGCTATCGTCGGCGGCGTGGCGGGCGTCGGGATCGGAATCGTTGGTGCCCAGGCGTCCTATTTCAAGCTGGGCGTCATTCTGAAAATTCTGGGGGCGTGGGTGATCAGTCCGGTGCTGACCATGATCCTGGCCTTCTTGTTTTACAAATTGCTGGGGCGAATTCTACGCAATGTGCGAGCGGTCGTCTGGAACAACGTTTTGGCCATCGGAGTGCTGGTGTCGGCGGCCTACGTTTCGTTTTCGCTGGGCGCCAACGACGTGGGCAATGCGATTGGGCCACTGTTGAGCAAGTTTCCCGACAAGGGTCCGTGGCTGGCAGTGCTGGGCGGTGTGGCTATGGCCACGGGTGCACTGACGTTTGGCGAGCGTGTCACGGATGCCGTCGGCAAAAACATTACGCCTCTGGATTACGGCGGTGCGTTGTCCGCCCAGCTTTCTGCGGCGTTTGGTGTCCACGTGTTTTCGATCCTCGGTATTCCGGTTTCCACCTCTCAGGCCATTGTGGGTGGCGTGATTGGAGTGGGCCTGACCAAGGGCGCGCAGGCGGTCAGCAAGAAAAAGATTTCGACCATTTTTATCGGCTGGGTCGCCACGCCAACCTGCGCGGCGATATTTGCGGCCGTCATGTACCGGCTACTTGCATCCCTGATGGCTTGACGGCAAACTGAGACCAGAAACGAGAGATCACTCATGCTGATGTTCAAAAAAGAGAAACGCGTCGTCAAGCTGGTTCTGCAGCACGTTGAAAAGACCGCCGAATGTGTTCAGGAGACGACGGATCGTTTGAAGTCCTATGTCTCGGGCGATACCAGCTCATGGGATGCCGGCAGCGACATCTACAGTCTGGAATCGGAAGCTGATAACCTGCTGCGCGAGATTCGCGATTTACTGTATTCCGGCGCTTACCTGCCCCTGATCCGGGGCGACATCTACCGTTTAATGTCGACGGTGGACGCCGTCAGCAACAAGGCCGAAGGCTGTTTCGATTTCTTCCACAACCAGAAGCCGGATATTCCCGCCGATTTCAGAGCGGGATTCGATGAGTGTCTCGATCTAACCAGGGATTGCTTTGCGGTTTTTCAGGAAGCACTTGAGGCGTTTTTCGGTCCCAAAGACAAGACGGACAAGATCAGAAAGCACTGCCGGGCAGTCGGAGAGCTGGAGTCACGGATCGACGAGGTGGAACGGAATCTGACGGCAAGCGTTTTCGATGCGTCGCTGGATCTAAGTCAGCGAATTCACCTGAGTCAGGCTTTGCGACGCATTGCGGCGATCTCAGATGCCATTGAGAACTCGGCTGACGAACTCGAACTGATTAGCCTGAAATCCGTGATCTAGCTCTGT
>CAMYKF010000127.1 GCA_947258905.1 uncultured Pirellulaceae bacterium
CAGGACGTGGATCGATTTGGCCACGATTCATCAGGCGGTTGGCGTGGCATGAAGGCAGATGCGTGGGAAGCAGGGCACCGCATGCCGTTTGTTGTCCGCTGGCCCGGCAAGGTTGAAGCGGGTACTTCAACCGACCAGCTGATTTGTTTTACCGACGTGTTGGCGACGCTGGCCTCGATTACCGGAACGCCCTTGTCGGAAGGTGCCGGAGCGGACAGTTTCGGTTTCCTGCCGGTGTTGCAGGGGACACAGCCTGTCGACCGACCAGTTCGGCCCGGTCTGGTCATGGCCTCGGGCAACGGCATGATGTCCATTCGGTCCGGCAACTGGAAGTTTATTGATGGACTGGGTTCGGGCGGGTTTTCCAAGCCCGGCCGGATCGAACCTGACGCAGGGCAGCCTGCCGGTCAACTTTACGATCTTGAAACCGATCCCGCGGAAAGCCGCAATCTTTACGCCGACTATCCGGAAGTGGTTACGAGGTTGTCAAACGAGATGCAACAAGTTCGGGAAACGGGCCACGTCAGCATTCAGGATGACGAATTGCAGGAATCCAGCACCAGACCAAACATTATTTTGGTCATGGCGGATGATCAGGGATGGGGCCAAACCAGCTATAACAATCACCCGATCCTGAAGACGCCCAACCTGGATGCGATGGCTGCCGCCGGATTGAGGTTTGACAGGTTCTATGCAGCCGCCCCGGTGTGCTCGCCGACCCGTGCCAGTGTGTTAACTGGTCGCACCAACCGTCGCACCGGCGTGGAAAGTCACGGTTATGCCTTGCGGCGACAGGAACAATCGATCGCCACACTGCTGCGTGACGCCGGTTATGCCACCGGCCATTTTGGTAAATGGCATCTCAACGGTTTGCGTGGGCCGGGCGCGCCGGTCCTCGCCGGTGACACGCATCATCCCGGTGTGTTTGGATTCGATACCTGGCTGTCGGTCACCAATTTTTTTGACATGAATCCGCTAATGAGTCGCAATGGAGTATTCGAGGAATTCGGGGGTGACTCATCGGAGATCATCGTTGACCAGGCGATCGAGTTCATGCGGCAACAGGCGGATGCCGACAAACCATTTTTCGCGGTGATTTGGTACGGGACACCCCATAGTCCCTTCATGGCTGACGAGACCGATATCGAACCATTCGCCGATCTGCCGGATGAGCGATCACGCAATCAGCTTGCCGAGCTGGTTGCCATGGATCGCAGCATCGGCACATTGCGAGCGTCGCTGCGCGATTTGCAAATTGCGGACGATACGATCGTCTGGTTTACCAGTGACAACGGTGGGTTGCCAAATCTTCTGCCGGATACGGTAGGTGGACTGCGTGGCAACAAACGCAGCCTGTACGAAGGCGGCCTGCGCGTGCCGGGTATCGTTGAGTGGCCCGCGCAAATCGGACCCCGTGTCACAAGCTACCCGGCGGTATCCATGGAC
The DNA here is from genome assembly GCA_947258905.1 of uncultured Pirellulaceae bacterium. GTDB lineage: Bacteria > Planctomycetota > Planctomycetia > Pirellulales > Pirellulaceae > CAJQPP01. The sequence continues at coordinate 1,447 of CAMYKF010000127.1, forward strand.
ATCGTGGCCACGATTGCTGATCTCGCCGGAATTCCGTCATCCCAACTGATATGGCCGCAGGATGGCATCAGTTTGCGACCCTTGTTCCATGGTGAACTGCAAACGCGTGCAAATCCGATCCCGTTCAGTTGCTTCAAGGACTCTGCAGTTATCGATAACAACTTCAAGCTGCTTCGCCTGGGTGGCGACGAGCAAGTTCGCTATGAATTGTACGATCTGGACAATGATCCGGCCGAACAAACCAATCTCTACGAGTCGCGACCCGGGATCGCGACCAGGATGACGGAACTGCTGGATCAGCAGAACCATTCGATACAGCAAAGCATCGCCGGCGCCGATTACCCGGAAGGCTCGGTCAATCCCGGCGAACCGCCACCGCACTCCTGGATCGATGATCCGCGGTATGTGCCTTACTTCGACGAGTGGCGAGACCGCCCCGAATATCGTTCCTGGCTCCGCGGCAAATAAAACGAATATTCGGGGGAGCTTTTTGCGTAGTGTAATGCTTAACTCACTGCTGCCTCGCCATCAAGAGATTTGGCAATCCAAATCCAGAGGGGGATGAGGCTGGTTGGTTCCGCGATTGCGGCGAAGGTTTGAGCGTTATTTGGAAGGGGAATCGCCGGTCTTGAGGAAATAATTTGGTTTTTGTGCTGTCGTTGCTGAATCAGCCGCCAGAGAGCCGTGGCCCGTAATTGCCGCCGGGATTTACAAAGGCACTGATGGCGACCGACAACGATTCACCAGGTTCTCCCCGTATTAATAATCCGCGAATTCGTGGTGACAGCGATCCCGGTCGGGATTGCTTTTGTGGTTGATTCCAGGCATGATGCTCCCAGGTCCAGGCCACTTGCGTTGATTGCAAACCGGTGGGCTTCAGGAAGCACTTTTGACCACTTGTTTGTTGCGTCGCTTGACGCGTCTGGAAACTGGATGGCTGCCGAACATGCCGCGTGGATTCGTCAGGTACGCACGTCCCTGAAAAACTCTGACACCGACTTCTTCCAAGTCAAGGCCTGGCGGTACTGGCTGGATTTCCTTGTCAGCACGACCATGGCGTATACGGCTGCGTCGGTCTTTTTGATCTCGCCCGTATTTTCATTGCCGCAGCTGGTCGCATTTCCGTTTGCCGTATTCTGGCTGTATCGCAGTGGTTCCCTGATTCATGAAGTTGCGCATCTGCCTGGTCGCGAAATGCGCGCGTTCAAGGTGACGTGGAACCTGGTGGTCGGCGTGATTACGCTCGCACCGTCGACATTCTTTACGGCCCATCACCGCGACCACCATTCGGGAAAGATGTACGGCACCCCCCAGGATCCCGAGTATGTGATCAATGTGTTTCAGCGCGGCAGCTTGTTAAGCATCATGTTTTACACGCTCCACATTTTGCTGTTCCCGGCATTTGTATTCCTGCGATTTTTTCTCGCTCCGCTGACGTTTATCCATCCCCGGATTCGCGATTTCACCCTGCGTCACCTTTCCTCCTTCACACTCAACTGGAAATACGAAAAAAACATATCGCGACTGGATCGGCGCACGTTTGCCGCCGTCGAACTGTTGTGCTGGCTGAGGGCCACGGCCATTCCACTGGGCGTCGTGCTGGGGGTGTCTGCATGGACGCGAATGCCGCTGTTGTACACGCTGGGTGCCACCACGCTGTTGTTGAATCAAATGCGGCAACTCGCTGACCATCACTTTGAGAGTGATGGCGATGCCATGTCGGTACCCGACCACATTATGGATTCGTGCAACTATACCGACCGGGACTTTCTGACATGGCTGTTTTTCCCGTTCGCCATCAAGTTTCATGCGTTGCATCACCTGTTCCCCTCCCTGCCCTATCACAATCTGGCAGCGGCTCATGCGTATTTGAGCCAGGAATTACCGGCTGACTCGCCCTATCACAGTCTCAGCCAGCCCAACTGGTGGACCACCGCCAAGGTCACGTTTTCCAGACGCAAAATCGATGCGTCCGGCGTTCCGGCGATCCCGGAACGCGTTGATGCGGCCTGATGGTCGACGCCGATTATCGCTGTTTGCCCAAATTCGTTCAGTATTATTTGCGGTCGCAATCGGCCGCGTGTTGAGTGACCTGGCCAAATGCAGATTGCCGACACGTGCTGAATCATTACAATCGCAGCCAAATTGGCTTCGTCGGTTGGCAACCGGGGTTTTGACTGATGGAAGAAAACAAGAAATTCGGCTTTGATTTCTCGCATCTGCGAGGCGATCTGTTTGGCGGTATTACGGCGGGCGTTGTAGCACTGCCACTGGCGCTGGCGTTTGGACTGCAATCGGGCTTGGGTGCCGAAGCGGGATTGTACGGCGCTATCTTCATCAGTTTCTTTGCCGCATTGTTCGGCGGAACAAACACACAGATCTCCGGACCGACGGCCCCCATGACCGCGGTTAGCATGGTCGTGATTGCCGGCATCGTCGCGTCCAATGACGGAGATCTGAATCAGGCACTGCCGGCCATTCTGATCGTGTTTCTGATGGCGGGATTAATTCAGATCGGACTCGGGCTGGTCAAGCTGGGGCAATACATCAGGTACATCCCCTACCCCGTGGTCTCCGGGTTCATGACCGGAATTGGCGTCATCATCCTGGCGACTCAGGCTCTGCCGATGATGGGCTACTACCCAAAAGAAGACGAACAGTACGTCCGAGAATTCAAACCGGAAGCCGAAGAAGTCATCCTGGAGAAAATCCTCCGCGAGGAAGCGGCCGAAGACATCCTCGTGCTGGAAGATTTTGAAGAGACCATCAAGCGGGCCAATGAAATCACTCCCGAAGTGATCGGGCGGGAGGCATCGGTGCTGGCCGCCAACGAGGCTTCGGGTGTCATTGGTTCGCTACGCATGATGGGTCGAGCGATCGCCAACATCAATCTGGTGGACCTGACACTTGGCTTGCTGACGATCGCCATCATTTATGGATTCAAACGAATAACCAAAGCCGTACCCAGTACGCTGGTGGCGTTGCTGGTCGTGTCGGCAGGAGCGTACTTGATACTGGGCGAGGGCGGGTATCGTACGATTGGCGTAATCCCCAGCGGGTTTCCCAAGCTTCATCTGGACCTGATTACCGGTTTCAACCTGCCGGAAATTACGCCTTACATCACAACGGCCGTTTCACTGGCAGCCCTGGGCGCGATCGATTCGTTGTTAACATCGATCGTCGCCGACAACATGACCAAGACCAAGCACCGCCCCAATCAGGAACTCATTGGCCAGGGAATTGGTAACTCGGTGGCGGCCGTTTTCGGCGGTATCCCGGGCGCCGGTGCCACCATTCGTACCGTGGTCAATATCAAGTCGGGCGGGCGGACCAAGCTGTCGGGCATGGTGGCCGGGATTTTGTTGCTCGTCATCTTGCTGGCTCTGGGGCCACTGGCTTCCAACATCCCGGCCGCAGTTCTGGCGGGCATTCTGGTCACCGTCGGCATCGGCGTGATGGACTACAAGGGGCTGCGGCACATTCGCCAGCTTCCTCTGACTGAGGTGATCGTGATGCTGCTGGTGCTGCTGCTGACGGTTTCGATTGGCTTGATTGAGGCGGTACTGGCCGGATTGATTCTGTCCTGCATTCTGTTCATGAAGCACATTGCCGACGTGGTCGAGCTGCGCACGCCCGAGGCGGCACCACTGCGGGAATTTTCACGCGAGATGCCATGGATCGACGAAGGCGATATTGTGGAACGCATGGGCCGGCGTGTTTACATCAAACACCTGGATGGTCCGCTGTTCTTTGGATTCGCATCGCGCTTCCAGGATATCATCGCCAACCTTCCCGAAATGGAAGTGTTTATCATCCGTATGGATCGTGTGCCTTACATGGACCAGTCAGGCATCTATTCCATGGAGGATGGGATCATGAGCATGCAGGATCGCGGCATCAAGGTCGTGTTTACCGATGTGCATGGTCAACCACTGGATCTGCTCGAACGGCTTAATCTCATCCCAGGCCTTGTTGAGCGCGACTACTGCTTCGGTAATTTCCAGGACTGCTCCGCGTGGCTGGAGAATTATCTGAAACAGGAACATGAAATCCTGCCGCCGGAGCACCCAGAGGCGGAGGCGAAGGAATAGGGCTGGTTTTGACAGGTTATAGAGGATGAACAGGGTGGTATGAACTCATGCCGCTATTCAACCCGTCTAACACCAATCTTCTCCCCTTTTGATTAGAAGCCCTTTTCTCCCGTCGGGTACCTGATCAGCTTCGGCGGGAAGGAAGACCGCTAATCGACGCCAATGCACGCTGATGGGGAATATTTGATTAGCGTATATTAGCGTTGATGAGCGGTTTGAAACCCTTTGCATGCCTGA
>CAMYKF010000128.1 GCA_947258905.1 uncultured Pirellulaceae bacterium
ATCGAGGACGCGGATCATCACACTCCGATCAGCGAAGAAGAAATCGATGATTATGTCGCAGCCATCAGGGCCTGGGCCAGCGAGCACGGGCTGGCCCTGGAGCATTGATGTTGCAGGCAGGTCATGCACCCAGCGGACTTCGCTTTAGCCATCGTTCAGTTTGCCAGTGACGCAGTCGTTGAATGCTAATGGTCCGCGAGCGCTCCATGGCACGCTGTAATTGCATGTGCTCTAATCTTGATGCCTGCAACTTTTCTCCAACGCCGAGTTTCGCATGTCACCGACCAACTACACGATCAACTACCTGGAACTTCCGCTGACTGACACGGAGGCGACCAGGTCTTTTTATTCATCGACATTTGGCTGGGAGTTTCAGGATTGGGGCCCTGATTACCTGACGTTTTCCGGCGCCGAAGTCGCTGGCGGTTTTAACCGCGAACGGAAACCGTCAGATCCGGGAGCCGGACCTTTGATTGTTCTGTTTGCCGACGATCTGGAATCAACGCAGCAAGCGGCCGGTGCCAACGGTGCCCGGATTTCTCGCGAGATCTATGGATTCCCCGGTGGTCGACGGTTCCACTTTATTGATCCCAATGGCAACGAAATCGCGGTTTGGGGCGAAGCAAGCGAAGAAGCGCAGTAGACGTGCGAAGCGGAGAAGGCATGATTGGCGATCTGATCGAGCAATTGCGATCTTCGCTGGCTACATCGGATTCGGCCATTCGAAAGCAGTGGGCCACGGAAATCGTCGAGCGTCAAATCCCGCTCGAACGTCTCATGGTGTTGTGGCACGACGATCCGGCAACAGCGCAACGGTTTATGTGGTTGATCGGCGACATCTGCGAACTCGATCCCGAAACGGTCGCTCCCAGCCTGCCAGTCCTGTTTGAGTTCCGCGATGGTATGCCATTTCCTGGTTTGCCACGCAGCGTCGCCAAATGGCTGTGGCTGACCAACGTGCCCACGGAAATGGAGCAATCCGCCATCAAGCAACTTTTTGACTGGCTGACTGACCCCAACGCTTCGATCGGCTGCAAATCATATACTGCCAAGGCACTGCAGCAGCTTGCACTCGACCAACGTGTCGACAAAAGCCGGTTGCAAGCGGCACTCAGATCGGAAACTCAATCGCCAAATCTGGCTTACGGCTCGAGAATGAAAAGACTCTTGATGACGCTGGAAAAATAACCACCAAAAGAATAAGCTCGGAGGGGGCAACTCGTTAGATCGCGTTGCACTGATCACGGGTGCAGGCCGTGGCACGGGTGCGGACTTCGCACGCAAGCATGCTGAGCTCAGCCACAAGGTGGCATTCCATCACGGCCCGGAGTCTGTGCCAAGCGACAGCCGCATCGGCCTTACACGCGCAACTGCTCTACGAGACGTTCGTCAAACAGACAAAAACTAAACTCGCGTGAACTCAGCAAACGGCTCGTCCGTATTTGCTCGACCAATGCCGCTCGCTGTTGTGTCAGCAAGTCGCGAATCCCGACAACACCGGGTTGCAACTGCCGGTTGATGGCAGTGACACGATCATGCCAGTCTTTACTGGTGCTTTTGTTCCGCCAGATCACGCAATTGTTCCGTTTCCAACTCGCCATATTTTTCCGCGTGCCACGTCAATTGACGTAACTGTACATCCAGTTCCGTCAATTCCCGGTCATCGACCAGTTGCACCGGGACAGGCAATCGATGGGTCGCCGTGAGGATGTTGAATTGCGGCGGCTGCACGCCAAAAAATTCGCCGATGATCTGGTCGGTCAGCTGGTCATACTTGGCACCGCCGATGCCGTGCAAAAACGCATCGCACAATACCAGCCTTGCGTACATGGTGGTCGTCAGAGCCCGGGATCGCAGACAAATCCCGGCCCGTTCCAGCTGGCCAATCTGTTCAGCCAAACGAGCGCGATCCAGTCTCGTTTCGATCGACTCCAGATCACTAATGGTCACTGTGTGTTCTTCAACGCGAACAAACAAGCGATTGCGCCGCGGTCGTTCACGTAGCCAGATCCAGAAGGGCACTTCGATCCAGTCATCGACTGCCGCCAGTTCCGGAACCGGGTGAGCGTGACTGCGAATCCGATGCAACCGGCGATATTCCAGCAGAGCGCGATTGTGAATCTCCCGCAGCTCTGCAGCACGCAGCAACAATTCGCCCAGAAACCTGACAAATGAAGACGTTGTACAAACCTGATTGAGGGGAACTTCCAGCGTCCGCAACCCGAAATCCTGCTCCAGCCGATGGCGACCGGCCGCGATCGCCCACGCCGGATTTTCCAGCTTGCGCTGCGCCGCGATAACGTACGGCCACAGTTGTCCGATCAGCGGCTCATCCACCAGAGGCTGAATCGATTTGTAAACCCGCCGTCCAAACGAATGAAACGTCTGCGGATTTCGCAGCTGTTCGGCTTCAAAGGGACCAAACGAACTGGTGTCATCGAAGTGGATGTTTTCAATTCGCGGTTCGGCAACGCTGCCGGTCGGCACACCGATCGACGACGAGGCGCTCAGGTCGTTGTCAATGATCAGGTTCACTGCGACCAGGTCATGATCGCGGGCCAGCGCATGCAACGCAAAGTTTTTGTACCAAACGCCGGGGTGAAACAAAGTCGGCTGATGCCCGGCCAACACAATCCCCTGCGCATGGTCAGCCACGTCCACATCGCGATAGCGTGATGTCCATGCGATGGCCCGTTCCTGCAGGTCCTGTCGGGCGCGGTCACGCAGACTGTGAATCGATTCGCCCAGCAACTGAAAATCCTGACTTGCCAGGGTCTGCTGGTTGGCGGCCAGCGTATTGGCGAACTCGCTCAAGGGAGGCGCCTGCAGCGCCTGTCCATCCCCGATCGGTGTTCGCAATCGCTGGTACTTGAGCGTCATTGTGCTCGCGGTCATCCGGCGAGTTCTCTCCGTTGCAGGCGGCCGCAACGCGCCGGCAGCCGCTCGAGGCTGCGTTGCAGGACAGCGTGGTAGTAGTTCAGCCGGGTCGCCCCGTCGTCCAGATCGCCGCCAAAGGAACGTTTTTCATCCAGATAGATCAGCGGCACTGCCCACTCCACAATCTTCAGCTCGTGGCAAGCGGCCTGCACCCACAATTCCAGCGGCATGGCATACCCGGTTTCGTGCAGTTCCAGTTTTCTTAGCGCCTCGACCCGGTAGGCCTTGAATCCGCAAAAGGCATCGGTCAGCTGAAACCCCAGGTGTTCGTTTATGTCGCGAGTGACCTGCTGGTTGATCCAGCGTCGCTGTGCCGGTGGCCGGGAATTGGCATCAAACGTTTTGAGGTAGCGGCTGCCGGAAACAATATCAGCTCCGCTACGTCTCAACCGCTCGACCAGTTCCTGAATGCGTTGCGGTTCGTGCTGGCCATCGCAATCGATCGTCACCAGCGACTCATAACCCCGTTCGATGGCATAGCGAAAGGCGGTGATCAATGCCGCACCATATCCCTGGTTGACGTCATGGGCAATCACGATGATGTCATCGCGAGCTGCCAGAACCTCGGCAGTGCCGTCGGTCGATCCGTCATCGACAACCAGCACGTCATCGCAGTAGCGCACGACCTGGTCAAGTACTTCCTGGACCGTGTCAACTTCGTTAAAGACGGGCAGGGCGGTCAGGTGTTTTTTCATCAGCAACTTACGCAAAAAGTCCGGGTGCAGGATCGGGCAGAGTGCCGCCGCCGGGGATGAGCGGACCCTATTCTATCTGGACGCGATATACCGTCAAATCATTACCTGATGCGGCCGAAAAAAGGTGTGGACACTCCTGCCTGCTGGTAGGGCGCGACCATTGTCCCGTCTTTCGACCGGCATTGTGACGGGACCATGGTCGACAATGGTCCCGTTCTGCGAACCATCGGAGCAATCATCACGAATATTGCAACGGATCGGATTCCTGGCGGCTTGCCCAGACCTGCAAATCGGCAAAGGCGTCACCAATCACCGTGGCCAGTTGCTCAACTGCGAATCGTTCACTGGCGTAGTGGCCCAGCAACACCAGGCCAATGCCGCTGGCCCGGGCCTCCAGGCAAGTATGAAAAGTGGCTTCGCCGGTCACCATCGCGTCACACCTGGCGGCCAGTGCCTTGTCCAGAAACGAACCGCCGCTGCCGCATGCCAAAGCCACTTGCGAAACTGATTGTTCGGGATCGCCCACGTATTTGACGCGCTCGAGTGCGAACTGACGTTTCGCCGTGTCGATCAGATTCGCGAGGCTGCTGCCGGCGGGTGCCACAGCCACTCGTGCCGCGCCCAGTTTTTCATCGAATTCCATGGCCGGAACCAACGGACGGCCCTCCGACAAACCGAGTCGTTCACCCAGCATGTAGTTAATCCCTGTGGCCGCGGAATCGAAAGCCGTGTGTGGGCTGATAATGGCGACATCGGCTTTGATCAATTGCAGCAACAGGCGGCTGCCCGTTTGCCCGGTCGTCAGTCGTTTTAGCGGCCGAAAGGGCAGCGGATGATGCGTGACGATCACATCCGCCTGCTGCTGTACGGCTTCGTCGGCGCTTTCCGGCGTAATCGTCAGACAGGTCATAACGCGCTGAATTGGGCGATCGGGATCACCCACCAGCAATCCGACGTTGTCCCAGTCCTCAGCCAATTGAGGCGGCGCAAATTGATTCATGAACTGGCTGAGATCGTTAACCGCGGTCATATCGAATCCTGGTGTCTGGTTGTCCGTGCGACAGCCCTTAGAATAGCAAAATCGTTTGCCGTCAGAATCCAGCTGCACTGGATCAGGCAGTAGCCTGACATGCTCCAGTCAACACAACGGAGATCAATCATTGCTGAAGCTGCGTAAGGGAGTTCGGCTGGAAAGTCTCGGTCTGCCGTTCAAGCAGGCTCTGGCAGCCGCCGCCGAGACCGGTGCCCAGGGCGTGGAGATTAACGCCCGTACCGAAATCCGTCCCACCGGTCTGTCGCGAACGGGCGTCCGCCACATCCGTAAAATGCTCAGCGACCACCGTCTGGCCGTGTGCTGCGTCAATTTTCCTACCAGACGCGGCTATGCCAGTCTGGAACATCTTGACCAGCGGCTGGACGCGACCCGGGCGGCGATGAGCATGGCTTATGAACTGGGATGCAACGTGGTCAGCAACCGGATTGGCCGGGTTCCTCCGGCCGATTCAACCGAATATCGCACGTTGCTGCAGGCGCTGGAGGACCTGGGACGCCACGGCAGTCGTGTTGGCGCCATGTTTGCCGCCCGCACCGGCGACGATGACGGTGCAACGTTGCGCGAGTTGATTCAGGCACTGGGCCCGGGAGCCCTGTACGTTGATTTTGATCCCGCCGAGCTGTTGCTCAACAACCATGATGTGGAAGGCGCCATGCGCGAGCTGGCTTCGTTTGTCTTGCACTTTCGCGCCCGCGACGCCGTACGTGATTTGTCACGGAGTGAGAGTGTGGAAGTGCAGCTGGGTCGCGGCTCCATCGATCTGCCACCGTTGCTGGCGATGCTGGAAGAGCAACATTACAGCGGTTTCATCACGGTTCAGCGTCCAGTGTCGCCCGGCAGTGCCGTGCAAATTGCGCAGTCGCTGGAGTATCTGGAGAATGTTTTCCAGTAAGGCCACTTGCCGTAGCGGAGGCTTCCAGCGCTTCCAGCCGCCGAACAGCTACCGACGGCGGCTGGAAGCCACCGCTACATGATCAATTGCTTGGCGGATTCACCGGCCACTTCACGCACATATCGCGGAATGGCATAGCCGGGCAACACTTCGCGCATTTGCCTGATCAACGATTCTCCCTCGGTCTGCGGTACTTCAAAGTGCCCGGCGCCTGCCACCCGATCCAGCTGGTGCAGGTAATAGGGCAGGCAATTCATGTCGATCAGGTGTCGGCTCAGTTCGACCAGCGTCTCCAGACGGTCGTTGACACCACGCAACAAGACGGACTGGTTCAGCATCAGGACACCGTGCCGCAACAGCCTGGCGATTGCCTGCTGGACGGACTCGTCAATTTCCTGCGGATGGTTAATGTGTGCGACCATGATCACCGACATGCCGGTATGCTGCAGCAACTGGCACAGTTTTTCGGTGACGCGTGATGGAATCACCACGGGCAACCGCGTGTGGATACGCAATCGGATGACGTGGGGGATCGCTTCAATCAGCTGGATCAACTCATCAAGCTTGTCGTCGACCATCATCAGCGGGTCGCCGCCACTGAGAATGATCTCTTCCAGCGAACGGTCGTTGCGGACGATTTGCAGGGCCTCGTCGAACTGGTCCGTCGTCAGCGGGGCGGACTCGTAGGGAAAGTGCCGTCGAAAGCAATAGCGGCAATGGATGGCACAGACGCCGCGTGCGATCAGCAGGGCGCGTCCATGATATTTGTGAATCAGGCCGGGAGCACGTTGTGCCGCGGCGTCCCCGACCGGATCCCGCATGTCGCCGGGTCGGGGATTCACTTCCTGTTCCAGGGGCAGCACCTGCAGCAATAGCGGGTCTTGTGGATCGCCGGGGCGAATCCGCGCGAGAAAGGACTCGGGCACGAACGTGCGAAACTGGCGGTGGCCGACCCCCGCCTGCGCGGCCAGCGACGCCGGCAAATCGAGCCGGCGACAGAGTACGGCGGGATCGCGAATTGCTGACCGAACCACCGCCTGCCACGGTTGGGGAGTGGTGCGGACAGAATCGGGTGAAGTCGTTACAATTGCCATCTTTTCAGGTTTCCACCAGGCACACGAGACCCGTCAGGAAGCTTCCCATGGGCACCTACAAAACTAACGACTTTCGAAAAGGACTCAAGGTTCAAATCGACGGCGAGCCCTATTTGATGGTCGAGATGAACTTCGTCAAACCCGGCAAGGGCAACGCGCTATACAAGTGCAAGTTGAAGAACCTGATTCGCGGAACGGTACTGCAACGCACCTACAAGGGCGGTGACTCGCTGGAATCAGCCGACGTGATGGAGATCGATGTTCAGTACCTGTACCGCCAGGGCGACACGTTCGTATTCATGAATACCGAGGACTACGAACAATACGAGCTCTCGGCCGACCAGGTCGATGAGAACTGGAAGTATCTCAAGGACGGTATGGACTGCAAAATGGTGCTGTACAACAGCAACCCCATTACGCTGACACCGCCCAACCATGTGGTGCTGAACGTGGAATTTTGCGAACCGGGTGCCAAGGGCGATACGGCGACCAATGTGACCAAACCGGTCAAGGTAGAAACGGGTGCCGAGTTCATTGCCCCCGCCTTCATTAACATGGGCGACAACATCAAAATCGACACCCGCACCGGCGCCTATATTGAGCGAGTCAAATCCTGATCGGAACTGGCACCGGCCCATGAAAGTTGAATTCCACGGTGCAGCCCGCACCGTCACCGGAAGCAAACACCTGATCCACTTTCAGGGCAAACAGTTGCTGCTGGATTGCGGAATCTATCAGGGCAGACGCAAGGAAGCGTTTCGGAAAAACCGCAACTTGCCCTTCGACGCAAAATCGCTTGACGCCGTTGTCCTGTCACACGCCCATATTGATCACAGTGGCAACCTGCCGTCGCTGGTCAAAAGCGGCTATCGCGGTCCGATCTACGCCACGACGGCCAGCCGCGATCTGGCGGTGCACATGCTGCTGGATTCGGCCAAGATCCAGGAATCGGATGTCCGCTATGTGAACAAGAAGCGCCGCCGCGATGGCCAGACGCCGTTCGAGCCGCTGTACGACCAGGACGACGCGATCGATACGATCAAGCGGATGCGGTGCCAGGATTTTGGCGTGCGTTTTGAACCGATTCCGGGTGTGACCTGCCAGTATTATTTTGCCGGACACATGCTGGGTGCGGCGATCGTGTCGCTGGACTTCGCGCCCGACAACGGCGAGCCCTTTCGTCTGGTGTTTAGCGGGGACCTCGGTCGTTCGGAGGTGGCGATTCTGCGGGATCCCGAAATCGTGGCCGACGCCAGCTATCTGATCATGGAGGCGACTTATGGCGACCGCTCGCACAAGGCCGGCGGTGACGCCGACGCCATACTGCTGAAAGCCGCGCAGGACGCGTGGGCTGATCGCGGCAAATTGATCATCCCTGCATTTTCCGTGGGACGTACTCAGGAAATTGTCTACCGGCTGAATCTGCTGTTTGAAAAGAACAAGCTGCCGCCGATGCAGGTGTTTGTCGACAGCCCGCTGGCCGTCAACGCGACGACCGTGTTTCGCGAGCACATCGAGTGCCTCAATGAGAACTTCATTCAGCAGGTGCTGGACGAAGAGGATCAGGACCCGCTGGGTTTTCGCGATTTGCATTACGTGCGCAAAGTACAGGATTCCAAGGCGCTCAATGAATACAAAAAGCCCTGCATCATTATCAGCGCCTCGGGGATGTGCGAGGCGGGACGCGTTTTGCACCACTTGAAGAACAACATCGGCAAACCCAACACCACCATCCTGTTTTCAGGTTACCAGGCACCCCACACGCTCGGCCGACGCATTCTGGAAGGCGAAAAGAAAGTGCGGATTTATGGCGAACAGTACAATGTGCGGGCCAAGGTGCTGAAACTGGAAGGCACCAGCGGGCACGCCGACCAGCACGGTTTGCTGGAATGGGCTACCGAGATTGCTGCGGCAGGCAATCTCAAACAAGTGGCGCTGGTCCATTGTGAATTCGAACCGGCCGACGAATTTCGGCAACAATTGCACAAGGCCGGCATTGAAAAAGTGATCATTCCCGCGCCGGGCGACATCATGCCGCTGGGATAAGTCGGTTCATCGTGCAGGGCTCAGTGGCAACGAGCGTTGGCATGAACCAGCGCGACGCATTCCGCAAGTGGCATCTGGCATTAGTCTCTATTCCTTGGGTACATCGGCCTCCCTGACAATCGCTCCGAACTCGTCACTGATCACGAGGATCGAGAACCGGTTCACATCGTCCAGATTCTGGTTGGAAAGCGACGCGTAGTCGAAGCGGCCGCGAAGGTCCGTGTATCCATCCTTGTAAAAATGCAAACTGCCATCGGCCTTGCGGGCATAAACCTTGACGTACAGTCGCGGCAGCATGTCACCCGAATCGGCGTCCGTGATCTTCAACTGGCCGAATTGCTCGATCAGTTGCACGGTCATCGAATTGGCATAGTAGGCCTGGCGTTTGGTGTCGCCGGCTCCGATCACTTCCACCAGCACATTGCTGTTGCGGAACTGATCAGGCAGATCGATTTCCACCGTGTCGCTGTCGCCCGAGAGGCTGACCGTCTCCGTGGCGTTCGGCTTGATCAAGGCGAATCCTTCGTCTTGACGCTGCACAAACGGATTGCGACTGAACAACAGTTCCACGTCCATCTGGTAGTAGTTGACGATCAGCTCATCGAGGTTCTGGTATCTAACCTTGGTCTTCCGGGACTCGACGACGAAGTCGAAACTCGGGGTCTGACTGGCCGCGGCCGTTTGCTGCTGCGACTGGTCGGTGTCATCCACCACCGCCGTGGCTCCGCCGCGAATCTCGTCGACCTGACTGGTCACGGCGACAAACAAATCACGCCAGCGTTTGACGGGATAGTCCTTGTAGCGGTCGGCGATCTCGGCAGCCTCGTCCGGTTTTTCCAGATACATCGCGATGTAGGCAGCACAGTAATCGTATTGCAGCCGCACTGGCAAGCGATCGACATTAACCTGATTGAAATGATCGATGCCTTCGGCAATCCGGTCCTGCAACAACATGTAATAGGCCAGCGCCAAATGTCCTTCGTCATCCGCAGCGGTTTGGCGGGCGACGATATCCAGCAGCCGGTGATACTGGCCCCAAATGTGATTATTGAGGATCTTGCGATTGGGACCCAGCTGATGGGCGCGGGCATTGACCAGCGGCCAGTACTCGCGGTGTTCGTAAACGTGCCGGATCACCGGTTCGATGTTGAGGATTTCCGATTGCAGAAAGATGCCGCACTGGGCCACGAAATTGTCGGCATGCTGCAGAAACTGCCCGATGGTTTCCTTGTCATCGTGGTGAATCGAGTACGACCACAGCACGTCGTTATAGGCAAATCGTTTGCCCAGCATTTCGATCACGTCCTGGTAGAACTCCTCATCCTTCAGACGGAAGGCGATCAGGGACAAGTCGATCGATTGCAGGTTTTCGTTGCTCAGGAAATCCAGCACCTGGTTCTCGGTGCCGTTTTGGGAAATCCACGCCCATGACTCGGTGTCAATTTCCGACGGCTTGTCCACGACATTGAATCGCAGCGGATCGGCCACGGCCACCGCCCGGGCTTCCATGGAAACATGAGCCGGATAATGGGCGAAATCGCCTGGTGTCGGGAAGTAGAAGAAGTACTCCAGCGTTTGCGTACTGAACGCTGCCAGGTCCATTTGTTGGGTTTTGGTTTCATGACTGCTGGCCGCCGGCAGGGCGCCTGCGGGAATCTGAATCAGCAAGTCGATTTCCTGCGGCGTGGAGGTCGGATTGGTGATCACGACCTGGCCGCCATACAACACGTTGGCGATGAATTCGTCGCGAATGAACTTCTCATGGGCTTTGCCATTGATCGTGCGATAACGATCGTCGACCCGGAAGAAGTTTTCGCTGACCAGGATCGTCGAGTCGCCGCGATCAAAGACCGCCGGCCGCACCTGCTCGAAGAATGCAATCAGGTCATTCTGCGGCACCATCCGCATCGTATTGTCAACGAATTCAGTTTCGTGCTCGGGCTTTTCAAAGGGCAAATCGAGAACCGTCAGGGCCATCATCATTTCGGTGAAGTTGCGCGAACTCTCGGCAAAGAATGGCGAGAGGAATGGCTCGTCTGGCGTGTGCAGGGCGTAATCCCGCCAGAAACGGTTGACCCGGACGAGATCCGAATTCTGTTGCTGGATGGGCAAGTGATAGTAGTTGTTTTCCACCCATTCCTGAGTCGGCTTGAGTCGTCGGAAATACTGCTGCATTTGCTTGCGTTTGAGTTGCAGCGCTTCCATGTCTTCAAAGTACTCGCCGCGACGACCGCCGAAGCCGCCACCGGCGAAATCGTCGGCCTCGCCAGCTTGAAACTGAGCTTGCGCTTCTTCCGCTTCGTCCACGGCGTTGTCACGTGAACGATCAGCGCGCCCCATGGAACGCCGGCGCTCGCGCAGTTCAGCGCGGGCTTGCGGATCGGCAGGTCGCCCGCGATAGGCGTTTTGCGGAGCAGGCATAGCCGTGGCCGGAGCGCCTTCCGCTGGTACCGCATCCATCGCCACAATGCCCGCTGCCGCCTCGGATTTATCGGCGTCCTGTTCCTCCAGCAGTTGTCGCCGCACATTGCGATCCATCAGCTGTGCCATTTTGCCATCGACGTCCAGGCCGCTGCCGGCAACCGCAAAACTGTACAACCGGTCAAAATCGCGGCGGGACGTGGGATGATTGTCGTAGTCGTCGCCGATGAACTGGTTGAGTCTTTGCCTGTGGTCGTCGCGGCGGCGACCGAGCAGGATTTGCTCGACCGTGTTCAGTCGCTGGAATTCCCAGGCCTGAATCCACGCATCCAGTTTCATTTCCAGCAGGTACTCGTCCAGAAATGTTTTGTGCAACTTGTTGCGCAAGTACGGCACAATCACCGATTCGAAGTATTCGGAATCCTTATGCAGCAGGAAGAAGTTCAGTTCGTGACAGGCGTACTTTGTGTATAGCTTGAACTTTTCCTCATCCGTCTTGTTGGGCCAGTCCATGAGGAACCCGAACTCAGCCAGCTGGTTGTTGGCGGTCAGCGTAATGAAGTAGCGATAGACATCGGCCAGATCGTCGTATTGCTGGAAACGAGCCGACGTGGCGTCGTTCAGCTCGAAATCCTCGCCGGCCCGCAGCACGGTGTATTGTTTTTGCTGGGCAAAGTGGTTGTCGGGGTCCAGTGCCTCGGCCAGTCGCAGATCGCGATATTTCAGCGGTGACTCGGGCAGCACGGCATGCCGCACCAGTGTTTGGAAATGGTTTTGGGCAACGACCTGGATCATTTGTTTGTCGCCCAGCAGTTCCAGATCGATTTCCACGATTCCGTCCTTGTCGGGCAGCAGATTGGCGAGCACCACGGCGGACTCGGCCAGGAAATCCAGGTTATTGAAGTCCGAGTTGACTTGTTGTTCACCGTCGGCCGCGCCTCCGCGCGAGCCCCTGGAATCCTGACCGGGAGCAACGCCGCCAAACTCGTCGCCGGTCTGGGCAACCTGCACTTCGTTTTCAGTCGTGCGAATGGCCCATGGATTGAGCAGCAGCGAAGGCCGCGTCAGCATGTTCCCCGGAAACTTTTGTGCCAACCGGCGATCCAGAATGTAGCGATACTCCTCGCCGATGGCTCGACCTGCGATGTAGCCGCTGGGTCGCACGCTGCGCCGCACGGACAACGGTTCGATGTCACCCACCCGGGCCAGTTCAGCAAAGGCATTGAACCGCGGCTGGAATCTAGTGGCCAGGACGTGCACGCGTGAAAAACTGCCGTCACCATCCAGATAAATTCGCATTTTGTCTTCCTGCACATCGATTTTCGTGACATGCAGGGGATTGGAACCGCGTCGTTCCAGATTGCGCCAAGGACCCAGCACAAATCCATGCGTCTCGGGACCACTGGTGACCTGAATTCGCGTACGCTGGCCATTGCGTCCGAGGTACAGTTCGTAATCGCCCGGCGGCAGCGGACTGACCGTGATCAGGCCATCGCCTGCCGATACCTTGTCGGATCGATCCTGGTAATACGTGTTGCCGCGCAATTCGAGAAGATAGGGCACGGGATCGGCCTCTGCGGCATCGAAGGGCACGTGCACCGGTTGTTGGTCCGAAACATTAATCGTGCCATAACCCGATTGCCGTGAGCGGTTCAGCGTCCAGGTCTGTTCGGGTGTACCGGCCAGTTGAGCGGAAATCCATACGATATCCTCAAGGGCGCCGAGTTTGATCTGACCGCGTTCGTCGGACTGCAGATTCGCAGTGACTGTGTCGGTGAACAAACGATGCTTGAGCTTCAACAGCACTGCCTGGGAAGGACGAGCTTCTCCGGTCTTGCCGCGCACGGCCAGCCAGAAACCCTCGTCGTTCTCGCGCATATGCACAGTTTGCAGGGACTGTGAGCGATCGATTTCGTTGAAGTTATACGACTGGCTGGCGGCCAGATCCTGCGGTTCGTTGCGGCTGACGTTTTGCACTCGCGCCTTTAATTCAAAGCTGATCGATTGCAGGCGGGCCGGTACGAGAATCTCGACTTCCGTCTCGTGTTCCTCGACCAATTCCAGATCGCGGAACTCCTTGGTGGTCTGGATCCCGTCCAGATCGGTTGCCCGCACGAGCAGGCTGACGTCTTCCAGCAAACGCAACGGAGCCGGCTGACCGGCCACGCGCAATTGCGGTCGCACCAGTACGTTGGCCGTGCCACCCTTGACCAGTGATTCGCGATCGACATAGATGCCGGCCCGCAAGTCCCACGATTCGGCAAGATGGTTGAAACTGGAGCGGACGCTCAACCCGCCATGCTCCAGGATGACGGTTTCGGTTCCGGGTTGCGTCGAAAAGGGGACGGTGATGCGACTATCGTCATCCGGGGTGTATTCGCGTCCGGCAATCCACAACGTGGCGTCATCGACTGGCTGGCGATCCTCATCCACGATTGTGAAACGCTGCCCGGCCACGGTCGTGTCCATCAGAAAATGCAACTGCCCCTTGCGAACCAGCGCCCGGCTGCTTTTGCCGTTGCCGATAAAATCAATCACAAACACGCCGCGATGATCGATTTCGGGGAACTTAAACGTCCGCTCGACACGCCGCACGGGAGCCTCGTTGTAATCAAGGGTGCGTTGCCAGTTGGGAACCAGCCCATCGAGGTTGATGTCGGTGTTGATTTCGCGATCGCGAGTGCGGTAGTAATTGGCCGTGTTGATTTCGAAGATCTTGACGATCAGATTCTGTACGTTCTTGGTGGTGAGCTTGATTTCAACTTCATCGTCCACCTGGTACATCTCGGGATTGGTGAAGGCAAAGTCCAGATCGACGCGTTTCATCAGTTCCTGATACACGGCGGGCGACAGCATCGATGCCCACTGCTCGACATCGCCCAGCCCGGCGGTGATTTTGGCTTCGGCAAAACGCTCGCGCAGATAGGTATCCCGCACCCATGGCAGGAATTCGTTGAAGTCCGCGGCATCGACCAGTAAATGGTGCAGGTAATCACGCACCAGCGGCTCGTCCGTGCGAACGGGGGCCAGTCGGATCGACTGACGGAAATCCGCGTTCAGATCCACCAGGTTGCGACGCGAGCGCATGTCTTCGATCAAACGCGGATTGATGTAGGAAACATTGCGGGGCAGTTTCAGGTAGGTCAGGAACCGCTCGCGATCATACATGCCCAGCGTGCGATCCAGTTCGAGACGGCGATACAGAACACAGGCTTTCAGCGAGTTGTGTGACGGATTCAATTCGGAAACGAATGCCCACAGACGGTCCAGCCAGGCCACATGTTCCTCGCTGTCAAAACGCCAGTTAACGTCGTTGCCGGGTGCCAGCCTGGCGAGGTAAATATTGACGAAACCCGTTTCGTTTCGCAGGGCAGGCCGCAAACGCATTAACTCATCCAGCTGCTCGAGCAACAGATTCTGATGAATGGTGTAGCTGCCAAAGGCGGCGGCATCGCGATTCTCCAGATCGCGAACAATCAGCTGCGGCAGATCGACAATTTTCGGATGCGTCAACCGCTGCAGCAGATGTCGCAACTGGTTCTTGTTCAGTTCCTGACCGGCGGCCCGGGCCAGTGCGATGTCCTCGAAGCGATTCGTGTTGTTGCGGGCCAGCGCGCGTCGGTTGAGGCGTTCGAAACTGATCACTTCCTGATCCAGCTCGGTGGGCAATCCCGGCTCGGCCGAAGGGCGGCGACGCTGGTGATTAAAACGCAGATCCAGTTTGTCGGTCAGGTAATCGAGAGTGCGGCTGGGGGTGGTACCATAGGTCAACAGGGCCTGACGATGTTCGATTTCCACCATGCGGGAGGAACGGCCCAGTCGGGTGTCCCACACCTTGAGCATCTCGGCGACTTTTTCAAACTGCTCGGTGTTCTGGTAGTGCAGGCAGTGAAAGTAATAGAACGGTTCGGTCCCCGGCACGAGTTCTTGCAGGGCTTCAGCCCGATCCTCGGCCAGCGCGAAGGATTCAATAAAGTCGATATCCTGAGCAACGGCAGTGCTCGCGATCGCGGTTGTCAAAACGAGTCCTGTCAGCAAGTGGCGAAACATAACCAAGACCTCAGCCGTCAATGTAGCGGAAAGTGGCAAGCAAAAAAGAAATCCGAACGAAGAGTCCCCCCGGTTCGGACAGCGCCCCGGCGCGTTGATATTTTGATACGCGTTAATGTACGTTCTGACGAACCGGCCGTGGCGCTTGTTCCATAATCCGGCTCAAGAATTGCAAAAAACCCGGATTTTCCCAACAATGCAACTAGCAAAATCGGCCCTTTCCTTGCGGAACGAAATCCCCCATGCTGCCACGCAACCTGTCCGAGGGAACAACCCCCGGAAGCCTCGTCTGGGAGGACCTGACCAACGGTATTCCCACCATTGCCGCGCTCGCACAGTTGTGCAGCCAGCTGCTGGCCAGTCCGCTGGCTGAAGCGGTTGATGTGAGTGTGCTGACGGACGAATCACGGGCCATTCTGGATGCCGCCCGCCAAACCGGATCGCTAAGTATTCGTGGTGACAAGAATGCGTTTGAACCCGGTGAGCGCTACCTGGCGATTTGCGTCGAACAGGGCGAGGGCCGGCGGCTGGAGTTTCGCTGTCTGGACAACCCCGAACAAACGATTCGATTTATGGAAGGCTTTCGTCGACTGTGCCAGTGCGGTCTGGTGATGCATCAGTTAATGAATGAATTCTCCCTGACGGCCACCGGGTTCGACGCGGCGCGGGAAGTGGATTCGGCGACGGTTCAGGCTTTGATTGAGATGGGCCGTCATGGCGTTTGAGCGAACGGCAGGCATAGGAATCCTGATGGCATGTCTGGCCATCGCGGTCGCTTGGCCCGCGACCCGGTGCACTGCCCAGCACACCATCGTGCTGCGTGATCTGACCTTGCTGCACAATGTCCGCGTGTCACGCATAGATGCGGATGGGATCGAATTGTCGGACCGCCAGCAATTTCTGTGGCATGAAATCCTCCGCGGGTCGGTGGACATCCATCAGCAAGAGGAATTTGATCGCCTGCTGGCCAAAATCGGCCGGCCCCTGTTTCGCATCCGTGCCCGCATGGCGGTGGATGATGTTGGCCAGTTGCAACCGATGGCCGACGAGTTGTACGCCGAAGTCAGGGATTCACGCGGAGCCACCCTGTACGCCACGTCCGCCGCACGGTTCCACGATCGCCTGCATCGGGGCCAACGGGAACTCGCCGCGGTACCGCTGATGGAGCTATTAACGCTGCGCGAAGGCGATTCCAAATTGGCCCGACTCGACAGTTCACTCGGTTTGACGTTTTTGGAATCGGGAATCTGTCAGCAGCTGTTGCCGATCTGGTTTGACCGGTCATCGGCCGCTCAGGCCCTGCAGAAAATTCGTGAGTCCTCTGTGATCGGCGCAACAGGCGAGCTGCTGGCCGGCGCAGCGGCCGTCTATGATTCGTCGTTGCAAGTGTACGCCGAACCCGGCACGCCGGGCCGCGCCGTTGAGGACTGGGTGCCGATTCTCTCTGCGCAATCCGCATGGTTTAACGGAAACCATGCCGGCGTGCTGGAAAGTCTGCAGAATCTGCCGGCGAATCCCGTCCGGGAACAAGAGGCATTTGCCCTATACTATGAAGGGCTCGCCCTGCAGCAACTGTCACGTGACCCGGACGGGCAAGATGCGACCTGGACCTTGCGGTTGTTACAGGTACCGGCCAGTTTCCAGAATGATTTTCCGGAGCTGTCGGCGGCAGCCATCTATCACGTGTTGCTGGATGCCCGCATCGATGCTTCCACCAGGGAGACGCTGCAGCAGGAACTGACCGGTCGCTTTGCGGCAACTTGGCACGGTCGCCTTTTCCAAAACCAACAGCAACGGAACACGCGTTGAAGACATTCGCATTTTTCTTCGCCTGGATCGCCATGCTCGCCTGTGGCATTAGCGCTCTGGCACCGGCGATCAGTTTGGCGCAGGAGTCGGGCGAGGAGATTGCCGCGGGCAACGACGAGAAAGGCATTGCCGACCCCAAAGACAAACCGACACTGATGCGGATGCTGCTGGACGGCAACCCGCTGGGTCTGGTCATCGTGGGGATCATTCTGCTGTTGTCACTGGCCAGCACGTATTTCATCATCGTGCTCGCCATGACCATTACACGCAGTCGCCTGATGCCGGATCATGTGATGTCCGAAATGGAACGCATGCTGGCCGATGGCGAGATCGGGTCGGCGGTGGCGTTTGGCCACGAACCAGAAAATTATTCGCTGTCGACCGAAGTCATTCTGGCCGGGTTGCAGCGTTACCAAAGCAGCGAATTTGGATTCGCCGAGTACCGCTCGGCGGTGGAAGAAGCGGGCGAGGATCAGGTCGGCCGGCTGTATCGAAAAACGGAAGTGCTGAATGTGATTGGCTCGATTGCACCGATGCTGGGTCTGACCGGTACGGTGCTGGGAATGATCGAGGCCTTCAATACGATTGCCGGACGGGAAGGCATGGCGCGGCCCGAGGAACTGGCTGGCGGCATTGGTCAGGCGCTGATTACCACGCTGCTGGGTCTGGTCGTGGCCATTCCCACGATGGTGGCGTTCAGTTTCTTCCGCAACAAGATCGATTCGCTGGTGGCGGAGGCTGGCAAGCGGATTGAACGCATCATGAGTCCGCTGGGTCGCAAGAAATAAAACCTGGAAAGCCATTGCCGTGCGACTATCTCGTTTGCGAAAACCGCCCCACCTCGGCATGAACATGACGCCCATGATCGACATCGTGTTCCTGCTGATCATTTTCTTCATGACGGTATCGCAAATCACCCAGTCACTCGATCACCCGATTGAACTGACCGACGTCGGGCCCGGCGGCACAGCGCTGGAAACCGTCACCGTAACCATCAACATGGATGCCCGGGGGCAACTGATTGTGGCGGGCAGTCTGTTTTCGCTGGATGAGCTAATGGCGGCAATTCAGAAAGAAAAAAGCCGGGTGGGCGCCGAGTCCGGCCGGATCAAGATTCTCGTCCGCTGCGACAGGAACTGTCCGGGAGGCTTCTTTAACGAATTGACAAACCGGCTGGCCGCCGCAGGATTCACCCGCGTGCGGCTTTCCGTCGAGGGCGACGAGGCTCAATAATGACATGTTAATGGCAGCAGGCTGAAGACTGTATTCCAGCACCGCTGCACCTGTACCCGAGACCAAAACACCATGCGACTCAGCCGATTTCGACCGACCGATGACCGGGCACTCGAACTGTCGACCACTGCCATGATCGACGTGGTGTTTCTGTTACTGATCTTTTTCCTGGTCACGACTACGTTCAATACTCCGGAACGTCAGCTGGAACCCAACATTCGGGAACGTGAGACAGCCGAATCGATTAGCGTGAACGTGGGTCCGGCGATCGTGGATGTGATTCGCGACCGGGGTGTGGCCGTTTTTCAGTTCGGGCAGACGCGAACTTCCAATCTTGAGACGATTGCCGATCTGCTGCAGCGCTGGCCGGACAAATCGCAGGGTGCCATTGTCCGCCTGGCCGAAGACGCACCCTTTGGCATGGCGGCCCGGGCCGTCAATGCCTGTCGCCAGGCCGGATTTCCCAAACCCGTTACC
Organism: uncultured Pirellulaceae bacterium; assembly: GCA_947258905.1. Classification (GTDB taxonomy): domain Bacteria; phylum Planctomycetota; class Planctomycetia; order Pirellulales; family Pirellulaceae; genus CAJQPP01. The sequence goes on from CAMYKF010000128.1 coordinate 18,709, forward strand.
ATTGAACCATTGCAATGATCTGTTGCCGGAAATGCCGATGTCGCGCAATCGCGGTGGCGATGGCCGGAGTCATGATGGCCGCGGCACCGGGTGCGCAGGGCCTGCAGGGTCAGGAAACGACGGTCGAGGCTGAACATGTGCGGCACCGTGAACTCCGCGACTGGTTGAGCCAACGGCGTTTGTATCCTTTGTTGGTGCAAATGCTGGAACAGGAGATGGTGTCCGGCAATGATCCCGAGCAGCGAAGCGAAATGGCCGGCCAGTTGGCTGAACTTTACGCCTGGCAGCTCAACACCGGCCAGGCAGAATTCGCCAAAGTCAGCACGCGACTCGATGAACTGGTTGATGAATTTCCCGATGCGATTCCTCTGCCGACCCAGACCAGCGTTGTGTTCGGCCGTTACCGCCGGGCCAAGGATGCGTTTGAATCGTGGATCTGGAATCGGCAGGACCTCGGGTTGCGAACCGACGCCCAGGCCCGGTTTTCCGGCGTGATCGAAGACACGGAACAGATGATTGATCGATGGCGACTCGACGGGGTGCCGCGAGAAGAGTCATCGCAGGAAACGGCATCTTCGCAACGCCAATTGAATGCCGCCATTTCGCAACTGGTCTATCTGGCGGGCTGGTCACGCTATTACCGGAGCCTGACCATGTCGGATCTGGAAGTGCGACGAGAGTTGCTGTTGCTGGCCGAAGCGGACTTTCTGCAGTTGCTGGCGATTGCCGATCGCGATCAATTCATCAAGTTGGCACCGCAGTGGTTTCCCCTGAATTCCGAATGGACTTGTCGGCTGGTGCTGGGCATGGGCATGGTCAGCCAGTCGCTGGAGCATCTGGAGCAAGCGGAATTTGCCTTTGACATGCTGACCGAAACACGCGTTCCGTTGTCCATTCGCAACAACCAGCGTGTCTGGCGATTCCATTCCATGCTGTTTCCCGGTCAACTGGAGGCGTGTCGGCGGCTGGTCGATCAGTGGCAACAGGCGGGAGACGCAGTGGCTGGTGACATTGGTTCCTGGTCAACGGTGGCCATGGCCGGATTGACATGGCCGGATCAACAGGCGGAGCAGGCACAAAGTCTAACGCTGGCCGGATTAACGGGTTTGGCCCGAGCCAACGAGTTCCAGGTAATCGACGACTTGATATTGCAGTACCCGGTCGACATCCGCGGTGACACTTTCTTTGCCCAATGGCTGGCAGGCTACGCTTCATTGAAACAGGCCGAAGCCGGCGTCACCAAAATCGAGACGGCGATCGATCTGCTGGCCGATGCCCTGAATCCGCGCAGGGAGAAAGTGAATCCAGTGTATCGCGCGCGGTGCCGTTACCACTACGGTTTCGCACTGTACGTTGCCCGGAACTATGACCGGGCCGCGGATCAGTTTCGCCAGGCGGTGGCAGTGCTGCAGCAACTCGATCCGGTCCTGGCCGAACATGCAGACTGGATGCAGTGTCAGGCGCAATATCAACTGGCCAGCAGCGATGCCAGCTGGCGACCCGCACTGCAGTTCCAGTTGCAGGAATACCTCAAACGCTGGCCGGATTCTTTACATGCCCCGCAGGCCGTGTTCATGCAGATCATGCAGAACCTGGATGAACAGTCGACCGACGCCGCCATCGCTACTTTGTTGTCGCTGCCGTCGGACGACCCTAATTACGAACGGGCACAGTACGAAATATGCCGCATGCTCCATCGCTCGTGGAGCAACGCAACTGATGCCGCCGGGCGGGAAGAGCTGGCCAGTCGCTTGCTGGAGGCGGCAAATCAATACATGAATATTGTGGCTCTGCCGAGGGAGTACCAGGTACAAACCCGCTTCACCACGACCTGCTTGCTGGCCGCCGATGTCTTGCTGAACGGGAATGCGACAGATGTAGAGCGCGCTGGCCACTGGCTGGCGCGTTGCCAGGAACTGCCGGCAGAAGTCCTGGACCAGCCCGTTACTGGTGCCGAGTACCGTTTTCTATTGTTGAATCTGGCGACGACGCGTGATGATCCAGATGGGCAGCTGGAAGCGGCCGTGTGGTTGCTGGATCACAGCCCGCGTCCGGCGCACCGCCGCGCCGCGTTGATCGCCCAGGCCCGCTTGCTGGATGCCGAGTTGCAAACGGGCACCGATCCACCTGCCGGAAATACCCAGTTAATCGATCGCGTCATTGACGTTTATCAGCGACTGGTCGATGAGTATGAAAGCGAAGGCATCTCGATGCAGGACGCTCCGGCACTGGCCGGTGCGCGGTTGCGACTGGCGGAATTGTCGGCACTTGCAAAACGCCATAACGAGGCCCTGCAACAATATCGCCAACTGTACGCGGCCTTTCCCAAAGAATTGGCTTATCTGCTGGGGCTGGCTCGCAGCGAAATGTCGCTGGGCAACTTCGAACGGGCAACCGGGTTTTGGCGGACAATCAGTAACGGATTGCCCGCCGGACACGAAACATGGCTGGAATCGAAATACAATCTGATGCTTTGCCTGTCCCGGGAAAATCCTCGCGAAGCGTGGCAGGTGTGGCAGCAAACCAGGTTGCTGGTTCCCGAGTTGCCCGAGCCCTGGCGGACCAGGTGGCAGGAACTGGAAACTGAACTACGTCAGCGTCTGTAACTCATGGCCAAATCGCCAGATCAACAATCTGAATGGCCGGAATGGCGACGCGGCGACGCGCGGCTGAAGGAGTTTATGCGCCGGGCCAGTCCGATTGTGGTTGCCGAGCGCGGCTGGAATGAACGCAGTCAGCTGAAGATCAGAATCCTCGCCAACGATCTCGACTTGCCCGACCATCTTTATGAGCTGGCCGTCGCACGGTTGCAACAGGGCGAGCTGCAATTCGATGACCAGCTGACGGCCCCCGAACAACAGTTCGTCAATTACCTGCACACCCATTTTGGCCGATCAAAGATGCGTGTGCTGACCGCCACGCATGAAACACGAGCGGTGCAGATCGCGCGTCGCGAATACAACGTGCCTCAATCCCGAGCCCGCCAGCTGGTTCGCCAGGTCGCCAGCGATTTGGGCATCAGCCGCGTCGGTCGCCTGGAGGCGACCCAGCACGTCGCCGAATTAATCGACGACACGATCGGTGATGACACTACGGTTTCTGATCGTTTGAGCGGTCGTATCTTTGCGGCCGGCACCAAATGGGGTGTCGAAACGGGGAAAGTGGAAATCCTGATCACCAACCGGCTGCAAGCCAACCGGCAGGCCGTCGACCCCGGCAACCCCTGGCCAATGCGGATTACCGCCGCTTGCCTGTCGATCCTGGTCATGACGCTGGTCGCCTGGTTCGGATATGTGCTGTTTACCAGTCCGGGCACCGACAATCCGGAAGATCCGGCAAGCGAACTTGAAGACAAGGATGCCGCCGCCAGGTCGTCCGCGGTCAGCGCGATACCGTTCTGGTGGAGCGAGGAAACTCAACTGGCCTTCGAAACGTTCACCGCGAATCCGAGAACCGCCCGTTTCCCGCATGAATTATTGAAGTCCACTACGGATTCCAGCCGCCTGGAGGGTTACAAGTCGGTCGTCCAGTTGATCAAGGAGACGCCAGGTGTCGTGCCGCAACAATGCACGGAGCTGTTTGCCTGTTGTTTCGCTGACGAATCGGCCGGGATGGCAGGCCCAATGGCTGCCTTGATCAGCCCGCTGGATGACTTGCCGGCCGATCGGCTGCCTTTGGGACCCCGCGCCTACCTCAACCAGTGGCGAGCCAACGAATTAATTGAGCAATGTGCCGCAAAAAATATCGGTCCGGAAAAGTTGACAGCGCTGGACAGCGTGTCGGTTGATTTGAGCGGTACCGCAGTGTCGACGGCGGGTCGCGATTTCCCGCAACACAGTCGCCGTGCCCTCGCCGCCCGCCAGTGGGATCATGTGAATTCGCTGGGGTTTTTGAATCCGGAATTGGCGGCCCGCCTGTTCGCAGGCGTCGCCGACATGTCCCGCGATCTTCTGGTCCAGGCCCATCCCGCTGAATTCTCCACAGCGGTCAGCCTGCTGTCCGTGCAGCCAGACATCTGGACGTTAATGCGTAGCCCGCTGGAGCGTCTGATCGAGGAATCCGATGACGATCAAATGCTTGAGCTTTATCAAGTCGGTGTGCGATCGGATTTGTCGGAACTGCAATCGTGGCTGGCGTTGCGCATGGCCAGTCGTCTGGACATCGATACAGAGCGCCGGTCAAGGACATGGATAGACAGTGCGATTCAGTCACGTCTTGGCATGGTCACGACATCGGCCGGTATCTTTGAGCCGCGTCGGGCCCGACTTGTGGACGCGGCCTCACGCGCCGGATTGCTGGATGCCGAGTTGCAGGCCACGCCCCAGTCAATAGCCGATGCTGCTCACTACGCGACGATTGGTTTGTTGTTGCAGCATGCCGAGTCCACCGGATCAACTGATTTGCTGGAAACCATTGATGAAATGCTGGCCAATCCTCCCCGCAATCTGGCCGTGCGAACTTCGCAAAGCCGCTCCGCCGGCAACCTGACGGTGTACCGCCGGGCCACGCGTCGCGCCATGCCATCGGACATTCGCACGCGGGACGATGCGTTGCGGTCGCTGGCCGAGGCCGACCCGGAGTCGGAGCAGGCTCGGGCGATCGCTTTTGAGCGGCTGGGTCGCGTGGCGCCCCGCTTTCGGGAAATCACGCAGAATCAGGCGACCATGCTGGCGCGATACATGTTGAATGCCACCGAGACTTCGGAACTGGTGGCGATCGAGAAATTCTGTGCCCAGATGAAACACTGGCCCAATCTGGCATTGGCGCTGGCTGACGAGATCCGCACTTCCGATTGCTCCATCGACCAGGCCATTACTTGTGCGGGCCTGATCACCGGGGCGCAGTTCGATCCGGGCGATGGTGAAAACTGGCGACAAAAACTGCACGACGCCATGATGGAACGGATGGTCGAGGGGATGAGGCACACCGCGGAAATCATGGGCAAGGATACGCGGTACCAGTGGAATGAACTGCGGCTGTATTTGATTTCGTTGTATCGCACCCGCTGTATCGCCCTGGGCGTTGATGGAGCGGCCACCAGTGCCTCGCGATCGCCCGCCGAGCTGCTCGAACTGCTGTTACCGGTCATCACGGATGGTATTGACGGCGAGTCGCTACAGCGTCGCTTGCGAACCAACCGTTTTCTGGCAGCCGATCCGCTGCATTTGTTCGTCCTGCACGGACAGTTGATGAGCGGAGATGCCGGCGACCGGCCCGTTGCCGGTAACTTGCCGGCCATGTTGCTGGGCAATGAACGGGCCTTGCTGAGATTGACAACGGGAGACAAGCCATGATCGCGAGTTTCCTGTTTTTCGTCCTTGTCGCCTGCTGGTGTTGCTGCGACCCGGCATGCAGCGACGTTGTGTATTTGCGTGACCAGCCACCTGTCTTTGGCCGGGTAGTCAGCGAACATCCCGAGCACGTTGTGTTTCGCCAGCGACTGGCCGGTGACACCGCTTACCGCGAACGCATTTTGCCTCGTGAGGAAATACTGTACATCGTGCTGACGGTCGACCCGTCGGTGCTGGGACAGCTCGATCCGGCCGAGCCAGCGTCCTATCGCGAACTGGCCGAGGAACTGGCGGTGCAGCGTCGCGATCCGGAAGCCCGCGATCTGGCCTTGCGGCTGTACTTGCTGGCGGCGCGCTACGGTGATCGGCAGCTGCAGCAAAGTTGCTTTCGGGCCATGTTGCCACTGGCCCGCTCGCCGGCCGAAGAGATGTCCTTGCGGGCGCTGGCCTGGCAAACTCTGGGCGATGAATTACGCTGGCTCGAATCGGCTCCCAGCCGTGCCGAGCTGTCGCCGCCGGCCGCTGATGCCGAACAACTGGTGCGCCTGCGAGAAACCCTGCGTCAGTTGCGATTGGGGGATCGGGCCGAGGCCGCCAGGGAAATCGACAAGCCGTGGTTTGGTGAAGCTATCAGGCAGTACAGCAGCATTTGTTCCTGGCAGGATTTGCGTGTCTGGTCCGCCGAACGCGAATTGAAGACCGAATGGCTGGCCCGCATCCTGGAACTGGAGATCGCCATTGGCCGGTCCGCGGCTGACAGTCGCGCGGACGAAATGAAGAATTGGTCCGAACTGATTCACCGACGACACCCGCATCGCGGACCGGTCACGTTTGACAATGTCACCGAATTCGATCTATCGAACAGTATTTATCGCGATGGAAAGTGGGTTAAACCGGAAAAATAACCCTCATCGCTGCCCTGGTCTTTGTCGTAACCGTAATCGGCCTGCAACGCTGTGGCCGCCGAACACGGTGCGAACGACCGGTTTCCAAGTCGCGGTCAGGACCGTCATGCGATGGCCATGTTGTGAGCGATTCCTTGTCCAACCCCTACCCGGAACCTCGCATTGATTCGATCACGATCACGATTGAGGCGAGACTGATTTACGCGGGCGGGAGGACTGTTTGCGAGCAACAATGCGCAGTTGCGCAAATGTTGTTCAGTTTTTGAAGTCGATATCGCCGATGCCGCTGGCGGATTCCTGGACGTTGGACGGGTTGCCGTACACATCGATCCCGCCAACGCCGCTGGCGCTGGCGTCCACCGATTCGCTGGCAAAGACTTCGGCACCACCGGTACCCGATACCGATACCTCGACCCGTTTGGCTTTCAGCTGCCGCAGTTCGGCATCGCCAACACCCGACACTCTGCACTCCAACTCATCGACGCTGCCAATCACCTTGACTTCACCCACGCCGCTGACCGTTACCTCCAGCCGACTGCCACTCATATCCAGTACTTCGATATCACCGACGCCGGACACCGATACGGCCACCAGTTCCGGCACGCCAATTTCAATATCCAGGCCAAGCGTAGAGTGGTACGATCCGTTCACCCTGACGATCAGCTCACCATCGATGACTTTTGTTTCCACCATGTCGATCAGGTTGTCATCAAAGGTGACGACCAGCGATTTTTCCTGGCCGACGCGAATAGTCACTTCGCCCGAGCCGCCAAAGGAGAGGCTGTTGAAATCTTCGACTTCGCGAACTTCAGTTTTGGACACTCCCGAACCTGGTGTACCGATAATGCAACCGGGAACCAGCAACAACAAAACGGCGGGCAGAACAATCAGGCTACGCATTTGGGTGAACTCCTGGAATTCGGTGGATCGGAAGCAGGCGTTTGTGGTTGGCAAGCGGGCGCTTCGCGGGCAAACATTTATTGTTGTCACAAAAATCCCTGTCACGGCATAATTTTTCCATTTTAATGAAGACCTGCCAATGAGCGTCCAGCCAGCTTCGGGTGAGTGCCCCGACTGACGAACCAAAAAAAGCCCATGAGTGTTCTGCCTTCCATTCCCTTGCTGAAACTTGCCGAGGAAGCAACTCGGCAGTTTGCCGAACGTTTCGGCCGGGTACCTTCGCTGGTGGCGGCGGCGCCGGGGCGTGTCAACCTGATCGGCGGCCACGTGGATTACAACGACGGAATTGTGCTGCCATTAGCCATCGATCGATATACGGTCGTGGCGGGTGACTCCAATGACTCGAGCACAGCCACTTTGTACAGCAATGACCGGCACGATGAATGCCTCACCATCCAGCTGGATCGGCCGATGGCTCCGCAATCCGACGGCTGGGGCAATTACGCACGTGGTGTGATTGCAGGATTTCAGCAAGCGGGCCTGGTCGTTCCGGGCCACGATGCAGTGATCGTTTCCAGCGTGCCGATCGGCGGCGGGTTGTCCAGCAGCGCGTCGCTGGAGGTGGCCCTGGCAACGTTGCTTGAGGGACTATCGAAACAAATGCTCGATCCCAAACAAAAAGCGTTGTTGTGTCAGCAGGCCGAGCACGAATTTGCCGGTGTCCCCTGTGGCGTGATGGATCAGATAACAGCCGTGTTCGGCCAGGCGGATCAACTCGTGAAGATTGATTGCCGTTCGCTGGATGTCGAACTGGTTCCGTGGGATTCGCAGGAAGTCGCAATTCTGATCCTGAACACGCATACCGCGCATCAACTCCCCGATGGCCAGTACGGCTTGCGGCGTCAGCAATGCACCACGGCGCTGAAGAAACTGGGGCATGATTCGTGGCGGGACGTCACCGCGGGAGAACTTGATGCGAAGGCCGGTATGCTGGACGAACAGGAACTGCGTCGAGCCCGACATGTTGTTACTGAAATCCAACGGAGCCAGTTGGCAGTCGAAGCAATCAAGGATCGGGACTGGCCCCTTGTCGGCCAGCAACTGTTCGACAGCCACGAGTCACTTCGGGAGAACTTTCAAGTCAGCTGCCCGGAACTGGATCTGCTGGTGGACGAGGCGCGACGTATGGGAATCCCTGGCGGTGTTTACGGCATGCGGATGACCGGTGCGGGTTTCGGCGGCTGCACGGTGGCGCTCGTCAATCCACAGCGACTGGACGATGTGATCGATCCGCTCCAAACGGAATTTCGACACCGATTTGGCCGACTGCCGACCGCTATGGTGAGCAGACCTTCGCGCGGTACGCACCTGATTGTGTCGCCATGAAACGGCGGCAGACTCGCTTTCAAGATCCCATTTCTGAAGCTCGCCGGTAA
>CAMYKF010000129.1 GCA_947258905.1 uncultured Pirellulaceae bacterium
AACCCCGGAGGAGGTCGAGAAAATCATCGGGCTCCTGGAGAAGAACCTCAGACAGGGAGCCCTCGGCGTGGGGACGACCATCGGCTACATGGCCGACCACGTGACATCGGCAGAACTTATCGGCGCGAAGAAGCTGACTGCGAAATACGGTAGATTCTCACACGATCACGTCCGCTTCCTGAGCCAGGCGGCGCCGATGTCCGGCATGATCGGGGTACAGGAGGTCGTCGATCCGGCCATCCTCTACGGTGGTGGCACGATTGTCGCCCATTACCACGCGAATACCGCGGGACAGATGCCGTTGGTGGAGACCTACATCGAGCAGGCTCGCGACAAGGGATATCCCGTCATCCTCGAGATTTACCCGTACAACTACGGCGGCGCAGGTAACGGGGTCCAGGCCGTTTATCTGAAGCCGGAGAACTACCAGCGTAACCTGGGCCGCAGCTACGGGGACATTATCGACCAGCTCACCGGTAAGCCACTCGACAAGGCGACCTATGAGCGCATGGTCAAGGAGGATCCAACGCATCCGGTCTACCTCTATCACGCACAGATGGACATGGTGGTCGCTGGAGTCGCCCGTCCGGACACGCTCATCGGCTCCGATGCATTCCCTTACTTTAACAGCAAGACAGGGAAACTCGTGACCGACTGGGACACCCCGTACAACGAGGCCGTGGGTCACCCGCGCGGAGCAGGCACCCGCGCAAAGGTGTTGCGCTTGCATCGAGAAGGCAAGCTGGGCGACCTCACCCTGATGCAGACGATCTCTAAGATGTCCTACATGTGGGCCGACTATCTCGCCAACAACGGCGTCGAGCAGATGAATAAGAAGGGCCGCATACAGGAGGGCAGCGATGCCGACATCGTGGTCTTCGACCCGGCAACCGTGACCGACAACTCGGACCTCTTCCCGCTGGACAAGAACGTCGCGCCGTCGACCGGCATTCCCTACGTCATCGTCAGCGGCGTTGTCGTCGTTGAAGACTCCAAGGTCCTCAAGGTCTTCCCCGGCAAACCGGTACGTGCAGAGATCATCGAGTAGCCAATGCACACAAGGCGGTTGCGGCTCTGATCATTGGACAATTTCTGCTTTACATTGATCGAGCCCTGCTCGCGAAGACAACCCCCAAACTTAAATTATTGGAGAGTTCAACGTGGTTAGAGAAAGAGTTACCGGAAACCGGATGCCGTTCCAAGGTTGCGCCATCATTGCAGGCCTTCTCATGTTGGTCGGCACGCCGTCGTTCGCCCAGGGCTACGATCTCGTGATCGCGAACGGTCGGGTCATGGATCCTGAAACCGGGTTCATCGATTACCACACGCACGGGCAGGATGATTTCGCATATGGCCTCTACTAATTGCCAATCATAGTGAAGTGTAAACAGTGATAGTCACATAACCAGGAGATATCCAAATGATGAAGAATTTACTTGTTACGCTGGCCATCGTCGCATTGGCCCTTGCAGGCCCGCTGGCGATGGCGAAAGACACTAAACCGGAAAGCCAGATCCTGATCCAGAACGTCAAGGTTTTCGACGGTGTCAGCGATAATTTGTCGAGCACGACCAATATCCTCATCAAGGGTAACAAGATCGCCAGCATTTCCACCGATGCCAAGTCTGGTAGCGACGCCACGGTGATCGATGGCGGCGGCCGCGTGTTAATGCCGGGGCTTGCGGACACGCATGTCCACCTTGCGTTTGGTTCGATGAACCAGACCGTGGTGTTCGTCGGGGATGCCGGTTACAACTACATCCATCAGACCAAGGACGCCAAGGGTTACCTGATGCGCGGGGTCACGGTGGTACGTGATATGGGTGGTGATGTATTCGGTCTAAAGCTGGCAATCGATCAAGGCATGGTGCCCGGGCCGCGCATCTACGCTTCGGGAGCCACCCTTAGCCAGACGGCCGGGCATGGCGATTTTCGCTTTCACAACCAACAGCATCCGAAGTTCGGAGGCTCAACGCCCGAATACGTAAAGCAAGGGATGGGATATATCGTCGACGGCGTGCCCGATGTCCTGACCGCAGCGCGCGAAAATCTTCGACGCGGCGCTTCGCAGATCAAGATGATGGCAGGCGGCGGCTACTCTTCGCCGGCCGATCCCTTGCTCGGGAATCAGTATAACTTCGAGGAAATCAAAGCGGCGGTGGATACGGCGAAGGACTGGGGTACCTATGTCACGATTCATTCCTATCATCCATCTGCCATCAACCGTGCTATCGACGCCGGCGTGAAGGACGTCGGCCACGGCCAGTTGCTCGACGAGAAGACACTTAAACGCATGGCCAAGGAAGGGGTCTTCCTGAGTACCCAGCCGTTCACCGTCTGCAACGAACCCCAACTGGATGCCTTCTCCAACGCGAAACTTGAACAGGTCTGCAAGGGCACGGCCTACGTCTACGAGACTGCGAAGAAGATTAATGGCCTAAAAATCACTTACGGAACGGATCTGTTTTTCGTTCCCGAGGAGGTCATTGGGGAATCGGTCCAACAGATGGAGCGCTTGCTCAAGTGGTACCAACCGGTGGAGATCCTCCGTATGGCGACGGGCAACACTACTGAGCTGTGGAAGATGAGCGGTATACGCAACCCCTATCCCGACGGCGACCTGGGTGTGGTCAAGGAAGGTGCCTACGCCGACCTGCTGTTGGTCGAGGGCAACCCGCTGGAAGATCTGAGCGCGGTGACTGATCAGGACAACCTCAAGATCATCATGAAGGACGGCAAGATTTACAAGAACACGCTGAACTGAGCGCTGAGCAAGCGGTGCAAACGCCCTGTTGGCTCCCGGCAGTGGGCTATTCAAGAAAAGGTGGAGTCTACGTCAATCGTAGACTCCGTCAAAAAAAACAGCATATAGGAGATGGAATCATGAAACCTACTCCCGAAGATAAGGAAAAACTCTCAGCCCCAGCACAAGAGTGGTTGGAATCAGGAACACATATCGAGATTGAAAAGAGATCGATATTTGTGACCGATCGGGGCGAGGGCATACCGATCCTGCTGATCCACGGCCATCCTTCATCCTGTCTGGACTGGAAGGGAGTCTGCGATCGGCTGGAGTCACAGGCACGACTGGTGGCATTTGATATGGTCGGATGGGGCCTGAGCGACAAACCCGCTTCTTTCAGCTATTCACTCATGCAGCAGGCTGATGTTGTCGATGCGCTAATGAAGACGCTCGGTATCAAAGAAGCGCATGTGGTAAGCCACGACCTGGGTACGAGCCTGCATACCGAATTGCTTGCCAGAGACCTGGAACGGGAGCTTTCCTTTAAGGTGCTGTCTTCACAGTTCTTCAATGGCAGCATTCTGCAATGGCTATCCAACGAACCGGGAACCATGAATCGAGCGCAAAGCAATAAGACCCTGTTCCAGGCTATGGAAGAGTTCGTTCAGGTTACGCCTGAAGCCTTTGTCGAAGGCTTTAAGATGGCCACGTTGGGAAACCTGAGTGTCGAAGACATGCAATTACGCTCAGAATTGTTCTTCTACAAGGATCAGCACCTGCGACTGGCTGCCCAATCGGGATATATGCGCGAACGATACGTGCATCGGGATAGATGGGTAGGTGCTATGCAAAAGTCCAATCCGGTCCGAATTGCCTGGGCGAAGGATGATCCGGTAGCCGTGGTTGCCATCGGTCGCGAGCTGGAAAAGCAATGTCCGAATGCCACCTACGTGGAATGGGGAGGCATAGGGCATTTCCCTAATGCCGAGGATCCCGATTTCGTAGCTGAACAAGTGGCTTTGTCGGCAGGACTATCCTATTCCGCCAACAAGTGATCCACTTTTAGGTAATGCCAACGACTGCCAACGCGACCTGGCTTTGTTCCCGTAAGCTTGGCGCACGAACTTCTGATTGACCACGAGAGAAGAAATACATGGAGCATGGAGGAAGAAATGAACCTATCAAACATCAAGGCCTGCGTTTTCGATACGTTTGGCACCGTACTGGACTGGCGTGGGTCGGTGTCCCGCCAAGTGGCCGAAGTGGCCAAGACCAAAGGCGTCGAAGGCGATTGGGAGGACTTCACCGACCAATGGCGCGGGTATTACTATAAGTGGACGGCCGATATCGGCTATGGCAAACGCCAATACCTGTCGATTGACTACATTCACCGGATCGGTCTCGACCATCTGGCGGAAGAGTTTGGCTTGCCGCTTTCCGAAGAAGAAAAAACATCGCTTTTACGGGCTTGGCGCCACCTCGATCCGTGGCCGGATTCGGTCGAAGGCCTGGTACGACTAAAGAAGAAATTCATGATCAGCCCTCTGTCGAACAGTGACTTCGGCATGATGGCCGAAATGAGCAAGAACGCGGGTCTTCCCTGGGATGCCATCATCGCGGCCGAACTGGCTCGCACCTACAAACCGAGTCCCGCCATGTATCTGCTCGGACCGACGCTCTGGGGCTTTGAGCCGGGGGAAGTGCTGATGTGCGCGGCCCATGTGCTGGACCTCAAGGCAGCCCGCTACGCAGGCCTGCGTACGGCGTTCATAGCGCGACCAAATGAATTCGGTGGACCGGGCAACAAGCACTATACCGCCGACCTCGTGAAAGCAGACGAAGACGACATCGGTTCGGCCAGCATCATTGATTTAGCGGACAAACTGGGTGCTTGATCCGAGGCACAAGTATTGAAGCCAACCAACCATTGGACACTGAAAAATGAAAAAGGCGTTGGGCATATCGATAATCTTAAATTGCGTTGTCATGAATCTGGCGGCGGTGTTGTCTTTCTCATCAATATATTCATTAGCGAACGCCGGTGAACTTACAAGGAGCGAATTACCCATGAATGCAGAAGAACGAGTGAAAAAGCTGATGGCGAGCGCCAAGTTTCTTTATGGCTTTTATAACGTCGAAGACATCATCCAAATCCCGGGCACCAAATGGATCGTGGGCGGGGGCATCACCTGCTATGGTCCTAACTTTTGCGACAAGGTGATCACCACCGGCTACTGGCACCTGTTCGATGCCGAAGCCGAGACCGGCTTTCGTGTGGATTCGTCGACCATCGCGATCGCGCCCGAGGCGGATCGCTTTCCCGAGACCGAACCCACCGACTGGGCGGCATTCAGCCCTCATGGGTTCGGCTTTCACAATCAGAAGGACAGCACGATCGAGGTCTATGTCGCCAGCCACGCAAACGTGAACGGTGGCCGCGAGGCGGTCGAGGTCTTCCGGATCGACTACTCGGGCAAGATCCCGACCTTCACCTTCATCGGTGCGATCAGGGCAAAGCCGGACTTCTGGCCCGATGCCGTTGCCGTTCTGCCCGATGGCGGCGTCGTTGCAACCTCGACCGGCAACCCGTTGCAGGACCCGGAGGAAGCGATGCAGCTCGCGTTGAAGGGCAAGCCCCTCGGCAATACCCGCGTCTGGTACAAGGACAGCGGCTGGACCGATTTGCCGGGGTCGGAATCCATCTCCACACCCAACGGGATTGTCATCTCGCCCGACGGCCAGCAGATCTATGTCGCCGCCTCGACCGGTTTCTCGGTGGTCAAGATCGACCGCAGCGTCGAACCACCGGCGGTGTCGACGGTCGATGTGGGCGGGATCCCCGACAACCTACGCTGGTCGGCGGACGGAAGAACGATACTGGCAGGCATCCACGTGGTCGACAATCCGTCCAACGCATTCGTCCATCGACTCGACCATGTCCTTGAAGTAGCCCAGGTCCTCGACCTTCCGCCGCTCGGGATTTTTCCAGGCGTCGCTGCGCGGCGTGGGC
>CAMYKF010000130.1 GCA_947258905.1 uncultured Pirellulaceae bacterium
GTCCGGGTCGTGGCCCATCTCGATGGTATGGGCGGCGTAGTTGCGCCCGACACAGTAGATGCGGTGAACCGGGAAGAGAGCGTCGCTCCCACGCACCGGAATTTTAGCCTGTTCAGGGGGGGAGAATACGTAACTCATGCTCTCTCTTCTTCCATGTGGTTCGGTTTGATGGGTCTTGTAGCGCGGTTGCCCGAGGCGGCCAACGAAGGATTTATTCGGGCTGGCCTAGTTTCGGGACCTGTAGTTCTCCAGCGATGTCCGAAAGGGTTTTGACAAGGTTGGGGTGAAGGGGAACTCCATTCGAGTTTCTGTCTTCATAGATTGCGCCGCGCTGGTCGCCGGGAATGCGAACTGGGTCGTGGCCGGGCAGCGGCGCGGAGTCGCGCATTTCGGCAAACACGGCACCACGCAACGACAGAATAATCGGCAGGTCGGGATTCATGTCATGCGCGATGTTCAGATCCTCAATCGCGCCGGCCAGGTCGCCCAGTCGCGCCCGGAGTGTCGCACATTCGATGAGGCCTTCGACCTGATGGCCGACTTTCTCCCTCAGTCGCGTGACATCCTCCAGTGCCAATGCCAATTGCCCATCACCGGCGCAGGCTTCGGCGCGACAGGCCAGGGCTGAAGGCAGCACATCAGGGTCCAGTTGCATGGCCTGCCCGGCCAGTCGAATGGCTTCGGCGTAATCCTCCTGTTGCAAGGCAATACGGGCGAGGCCTACATGAGCGGCACCGTGACGGTCGTTGCACTTGAGTGCTTTTTGAAAATCGGCTCCCGCCTTTTTGAAATCGCCGCTCAGCAAAAACACACTGGCGCGATCGAAATACACCTCGGTTCGGTCACCGCCGACATTCATCCGCGTCTCGAAATGATCGAGGGCAATCGGCAAATAATCCTGCATCGTCCTGGTATGCCGGGCCGGCGAACTGGTATCGGCCAAACGCGCAGCCTGCAGATCTTCGAAGGCCCCCCGCCAGTTGTTGCGTTCAGCCCGCGCGGCGGCACGCCATGAAAGCGTCTCGGGATCGTTGCCGCGGCGGCGAATGGATTGCGTGCAGTCATCCTCCGCGTGCTGGAACTGGTCCAGCCGCAGTCGCACAAATCCCCGCAATGCGTAGCACTCGGCCAGCTGCATCTGGCTGGCATCGATGATGGCCCGATTCAGGGCTGCCAGCGCCGCCGGGAAGTCTTCGCGGGAAATGGCATCCATGGCCGTTTGCAGATTCATCGAAACCGATCCTTCGCCGCCAGTACTGGCGGGCGGAGGCGGAGTGGCCGGGGATGCGCCCGGCGTGATTTCGTTAGCCATATCAGAAAAGAACCTCATGGTTGGCCCGGTCCACATGTGGCCGAACCAGCGAAAAGAAAAAAGCCATCAGACAGCCGAAAACCCGAAAAAAAGCGGGCCCGGGTATTATCAATAGCAGGTGTTGCCGGGTCAACGAAAACCTGCCACGCGGCGGATGTGGTCACGATGGGCGATTTCACGCACATGGGCGATTTCAGGCAGTGCAGCGGGCACAATCGGTGCGAAACGGTTTTCGCGGCGTAAAAGGCAGCCTGCCCCGACGTTACAGCCTGTTTTTCCTTCGCATGTCAGCCAATAATGACGGTGACGGGCTTGCTGACACGAAAAATCAGGTCTGTTTTTCGTCACCTGGTCCGATTTGTGTGGTTTGATTTTACAGCCGCCGATACGCTGCGGATTATCTTGATCTTGAGTCCTCCCGCCGGAATGACGCCCATGAACTCGCATGAATCGAATTCGCTGTATCCCAGGTTACTCCGCAGTGCCTTGCTGGCCCTGCTGGGCTGTCTGTTGGCCCTTCCTGTATATGGTCAGGACGAAGGGCGACGAGGCCGCGGACGAGGAAACTGGGATCCCGCCCAGTTCCTGGATCGACTGGACCGCGACGACAACGGCATCCTCGACCAGCGGGAACTGAACGGTCGCATGCGTGATTACGTGCGGGACCAGCTAGGCATGGATGTTTCACGGCCATTGTCCGTCACGGCGGTACTGAACCGGGTAGTGGAGTCGCGTGAAACCAAGGCCCGTGAAGAACGCCTGCGCGAGCGGGATGCCAGTCGCAGGGTGCCCAAGTTTGGCGAATCGGTGGATTTGCCACCGGTGCCGGGCTTTGGAATCTCCACCGATGGTGCGGATGGACCGGCCGGCAGTCTGGAAGATTCCTATGAAGAATCCATTGTGCAATCGGTGCGGGCGTACCTTGAGCGTTTTGATGAAGACAAAAACGGCGTCCTGAGTGAAAACGAATGGCGTCCCATTCGCCGCATGCTGGGCGAAGGAGCAGACGGCGACGGTAACGGCTCGCTCGGCGAACTGGAACTGGCCGAGGCCCTGAAGAACCGCCGTGATCGGCAAATGTCCGAAGGTGGAGATCGCGGACGCGGGCGCGGTCGAGGCCGCGGACGCGGAGCCGAAAGTGAGGAAAACGCCACGCCCCAGCCCACACGTCCGAGTCGCCCGACACAGCCAACCACTTCACGACCACCGACCAGCCGGACGCTGGATTCCCGATATTCGACCTATGTCACGGGCGTTTTTGACAAGTACGACAAAGACAAGAACGGACAGCTCAGTCCCGAGGAGCGACAAGAGGTCAAACTGAATCTGCGTGATATCGATGGCGACGGTCAGATTTCGAGAAGCGAAGCCGTGCAGTCACTTAGCGAACGCTCGAGCCAGAATGCTGAATCGGAATCGCCCCAGGAGCAGCGGCGGGGGCGCGAAGGACGAGGCCGAGGCAATGACGAGCCTTCACGACGCGATGCCGGCGGTAACGAAGGCGAAATGGAAATCGGACGCGACATTCGCGGATTTGGCCGTACGCAGATGCCATCCATGACTCGGGGCAATTCGGAAATGGAAAAACGTCGCAACGGAGCTTCCGGCGAGTTCATGGAACTGGACAAAAACGAAGACGGCCAGATCGACATGTCCGAATACGCCCGGCCGTCGGAATGGGACGACGACAAGCTGCAAGAGTTTCGCAGCATGGATCTCAACGACGACGGCCTGATTACGGTCGATGAGTTTGGCGGCGGCAACTAAAGAGCATTTCAAAACCGGGTTTTGACAGTTCGTAGTCCCGCCTTCAGGCGGAATTTGTCACGATTCCGGCTGAAGCCGGCTGAAGCCGGTACTACAAACAGGGTTTTGAAAGGACAACTGGTAACGACAACCCAAGGTAGCCGGATTCGCAAGAATTCGCGTCGGTCCTCCACCGCCAACACCCGAAGTTTTGCAACGTGTTGCAACTTCGGCTACATGTCAAATGAGACGCCACGCTGCAGGGCTGGCGACCTGCTGCGCCTACTGCCCTGGATTGCGAGCCACTGCAGGCGGCAACATCGATTGTCGCAGCTGCGTGGCCTGGTCGGTGCGCCCTGTTCTCTCCAGCAACATCACCATCGCCGCGGCGGTTTGCTGTGTGGCGTAATGTTCGTCGCCCAGCAGTTGGCGTTGTTTCGTCAGAGCACTACCCAGCAACCTTTCGGCATCCGGATACTGTCCCCTGCGACCCAGCAGGACGCCCAGTTGAAATTCGGACTTGGCGGTCAGCGGGTGTTGTTCGCCATGCGTCTGGCGGTTCCCGGTCACCACTTCCTGCAAAACAGCTTGGGCTTGCTCATTTTGACCATTCATGGCCAGCGCCGTGGCCAGTTGCGATCTGGCTGACAGCGTGAATGGATCGGCAGGTCCGTTTTCCGCTAAAAAGATATCAGCGGCCTGTTGCAGAAACAGTTGCGCTTGCCCGGCATCCTGCATCGACAACCAGGTAATGCCCAGATTCAGCAGCGTCTGCGCTCGGCCGGGATGTTCCTGGCCCAGCGCCGCGGTTTGAATCTGGTCGGCGGTCGTCAGAAAATCGAGTGCTTCCTGGTACTTGCCCAGCGCGTGGCAGGCAACTCCCAACGTCATCAGGCGGTCCGCATAGATCGGATGCTGCTCGCCATAAAGGGATTTGGAAATATCAGCCGACTGCGACAAATATGACAACGCGCGGTCGCTGTTGCCGGTGGCTTGCAGCAGGATTCCCAAGTGATAATAGATCGTTTCGGTATCGGGATGACGAGGACCAAAGGTCTTGCGGGCCAAAGGCAGCGCCGCACGATAGGTCTCCCAGGCTTGCTGGAATTGACCCATCGATTGCAGCAAACCGGCGGTATGGGTTTTGATCTGCGCGACCATGTGCGACTCGGGACCGAACAATCCGGCTATGAGTTGCTCGGCCTGATGCATGGTGTTTAACAGTTCTTCAGTTTGACCCGCCTTGACTTGCTGTACGGCAACTTCCTGCCACTGGCGAATCTGGCCCAGCTGAGCATGCTGTTCCGGCGTAAAGCTGGCCTGGCGGCTGGCAATCATTTCGGCCAGTCGCGCGTTCGTCACTTGCCAGGAATCTGCGCCGAATCGGTCGGTCAGTTGACCGGCAATTCGATTCCACGCCTGAGCTGCCTCGGCAAAGTTGCCGGCGGATTCCAGTTGCCGTGCCTGGGCGACGTAAGCGGCGAACTGGTCCTGGGAAACTTCCTGTATCTGCCCGGCAGCAATTTGCCACGGCAACAGACAGATCAACAAGCAACCAATCCTTCGAATAAATGGCATCGTTCTCAGTCCTTTGAGAGCACACAAGCTGACGGATGACGGCTGCTGATTATCAGAATCCCCGGCACGGTCCTACGGCACTCAACTGGAAATGTTCATCAGCTAGCAGGATATGCCGTGGCCTGACATGGATGCCAACACAAAATATGGCGGGAACCATCGTGCCATCTCAACCGCATCTTGTGGCCTTTTACTAAATACCACCCACTAAATACCACCCAAAGGGCACACGGCCGCAGCCTCCGTGATCAGGCTCTTGGGATATATTGGTGGCTGAGTTATCCTCACCCTCCCCCCGGGGAAGGGCGTCAAACCGATAAAGAACAGACACCAAATTCGACGAAGAGTCCCGTGATCAAAGGACCGGGTGTGGCAAGCAGCTTCGGAATCGTATCTCAATCGACATCAACCTTTGCCAATCCGAAACATCATCAAACCATGGCCGATGTGACAAACAAACGGTATAAATTGCAGTTTGCGCGGTGCCGGTCACCGCATGGTTGGCCAGAAGTTTTCCCGGGTAGCCCTTGATAACATGTCGGAAACACGCGGCATCAGACAATCGATTGATTTGGTGGCCAGTCCCGAACAGGTCTTCGATGCGCTGATCACGCCAAGTTCGATTCGGGGCTGGTGGAATGCCCGCCAGGTGATTGTGCACGCCGTGCCGGACGGTACCTGGCTGGCTACATGGGGTGAAGACCTGGATAAACCGGAATTTCTGTGTGGCTATCGCATGTCCCGTTTCGAGCGACCGGAATTGCTGGAATTCTCGGAACCGGTCTATCAGACGGGCAGCAGCGAGCCGCCGTTTCCCATGGATCAGATGGTGGTGCAGTTTCACATCGAGCCCACGGCTGAAGGCTCACGCTTGTCGGTGACTCAGGACGGTTTTCCGGTCGCTGCGTCTGCCGATGAATACTTCACGGGCTGCGAATCCGGCTGGCATACCACGCTGCACCAGCTCAAGGAATTTCTGGAATCCTGAACGACTGGCGTGTGGTTACTCCGCTTCTTCAAACAAACTCGTCCAGCGCTGGCGAATCTGATTGGTAATGCGACGCACGGTGCGTTCCGAGCAGCCCATGATCCCGGCGATCTCGTCGT
>CAMYKF010000131.1 GCA_947258905.1 uncultured Pirellulaceae bacterium
CCCTGCTGCGGATCTTCAGTTTCCTGATCAGAGTAATAGTAGCCCGAGAACTCGTCTCGCCAGGTGCTTTGCGCAAAGGCAACCCCGGGCACAACAAGCAACATGGTGCTGCCTATGACGAAACATACGAACCGGCTCAAAACGGCCTGTTTTTTAATATGGCTCATCATTCGATTGATTGTGACCGGGCGAACGGACGCGTTACGGCAGCGCACTTTGTCGATTCATCGGCAAAAACTGGCCTCAAAATCAACCTGATCTGCAAACGTTGCCTGATTGACAAAGTTTCCCAGGGTCCCATGCTTGCCCGTAATGCTGGCAGGGTCTCGTTTGTGAAGACCGGTAATGCAAGGGTCAATTAGACTTGTTGCGAAGCTGGAACAGTTCGAATTCGGCAAGTCTTTGGCTCTCGACTCAGGGATAAGAATGGTTGTTCAACAACGCATCGGAATACGCACCACCGGACACGGGCACATGCAGGACATCACCGGCAGCGTCGCCGCGATCGTTCGCGACAGCGGTATCTCGGCGGGCACCGTACACGTATTCAACATTGGCAGTACTGGAGCGATCGGAACGATCGAGTTTGAACCCGGTCTGCAGGAGGATTTGCCCATGATTTTCGACCGACTGATGCCGCCCAGTCGCGAATACGGACATGAACGGGCCTGGCACGACGGCAACGGGCATTCGCATCTGCAAGCCACTACTTTGGGACCGTCGATATCGGTTCCGGTTGACGAAGGCGCACCGGTGCTGGGGACGTGGCAGCAGATCTTTCACCTGGAATGCGACATCAAGCCGCGGCAACGCGAAATCGTGGTCACCGTGACGGGCGAGTGACCGGTCGATTACCCTTCGAACCGGAACGTCGACCGGCCCTCTACGGCAGGTACAACGTGCCAGCCCCGAACTGGGGTGCCGAACCGGTATCGACGTGTCTCGAACAGATTTGCCCGATGAAAAGGACGCCCAGGCACTGTCTCCCAATTGGCAACCAGGGGGGGCTTGAGGATCCTGCCGAAACGGCGAACCGACTGGTTTTGTTTCAACGGGAGCCTCGACTTCCAGTAATGGCTGGACCAAGGGGACAGAGCATGGCTAGTTGACTCTCTCTTTAACGGCTATCGCCCCCGCTCCTGTCAACAAATCTGGTTCGTTGCCATTTGACGATCCCGGAGGCGGATCGATCAGACCCGCCGTTGACAGAAATGACACCAGCCACGTTACCGTTTTTTCCAGGTCCGGTTCGGGCTTCGCCAACGTGCTGCGGTCACACCATGTTCGATAACAGGCATTATCGTACCGCATGTGGCTCATCGACTTGAATTTTTCGCGACTGTTGTTGAAAAACGCGATCAGCGGAAACAGGTCATCGTCAACCGTGCAATGGCTGTTTACATGTTCGACGAATCCGTCTGTGTCCGTGTAGGCAAACTCGTAACCAAACAGGTCAGTCATGCAACGACTAACGGTTTTCATCGAATAGTATTCGTTCGCGGTCAGGTGAAACGTCGTTTGCCGGAAATCATCCAGCAAGGAAATTGCCACAATATTGTTACCGCAAATTTCCACGGGCAGAAAGCTGAGCTGGTTTTCGGAGTCTACGGATAGCTGGTGTCTGATCATGTATCCGAGCACGCGAGTTGTAATGTCACTGCGCATGTAGTGGCCGGATTCCGATGCCGTGATCAATGCCGGCCGGAATACGCGTGTTTTCAAACCCCGTTTCTCCGCTGCATAGACCAATTGTTCGGCAACCCATTTCGACTGGGGATAACCAAAATTCAATCCATCCATATCGGCATTTCGCGCGGTTTCCTTCTTAATTCCGATTACCGTCCAGCCGAAGATGAACGTCGTGGAAACGAAATTCAACTCCTTCGCCCGGCTTGTGCAGCACAAACGAATGATCTCGCTCGTTCCGAAAACATTGGCCGCATGCAACTCCCGATAGGTCTTCAAATAGTCGACCTCCGCGGCACAGTGATAAACTGTCGTGACATCTTCGGCGAGGGCATTCCATTGGTCTGGCGACAGGCCCAGATTGTGCTCCGCAATGTCACCACAAATGACTTGCACCCGACTCTGCATGGCCCGGGATAAATGGCTGGTTGTCATACCGGTCCTGGCCAGGGCGGTCTCTACTCGCGAACGGGCATGCTCTTTATTTTGGCCACGCACCAGCACAATGACAGGGTCGTCAGACAGACGCAGCAGTGCCTCCAGCAGAAAGGAACCGAGAAAGCCCGTTGCTCCGGTCAACAGAATGGTTTTGCGTTGGGGCGTGGGGGCAGCTGGCAGGGGTACACAGCACGCATCCAGTTCCGTGTCCTTGCGCATTTGCCGAGCCTCGGTGTCGACGATGGCCAGCATCGCATCTTCCAGCTTGCGGCCGATCCGTTCCCGCGAGACACGTCCCGAGCGCAGCTCCTGGAACAGCGTTCTCAGGTCACCGATGGAGGCTGCCTGCAGCAGCCGCAGATCGTAAATCACGCTGGAAAAATCCATGTCGGCCGAGTCAATCTGGTTGGCGAATTTTTCCAGACGAAGACTGAGTTCGACCAGTTCCAGCGAATCCAGTCCAAGCTCCCCAATCGTGATTGAATCGCGGACTTCTTCACCACTTCTTCGTACCAGTGATTCCAGAAAGTCTTCGATGCTTTCTTCGATTTCCTCTTCTGCGGCAGGTTCATAGATTTCCAGGAATTCCAGCTCGCCTTGCAGGAAAGCCGACTGACATTTGTGGCGGGCAATTTTTCCTGATGTCGTGCGGATGATGGAGCCGCGACGCGCGACCGCCACAACCGCCACGGGAATCTGAAAGGCAGTAACGATTTCCCGATGAATATCTTGCAGGTTGGGTGCCCGCTGGAGGTTGCGAGCTTCCATGAACACACACAATCCCGATTCGCCGGTTGGTCCCACGGGGATCCCGAAAACGGCGACGCGGCCCGCCTCAACTTCAGGAAATTGAGATTCGATGGTGGATTCAATGTCTGGCGGAAAGATATTCTTGCCACGTATCACAACCATGTCGTCAATTCGGCCATTGATATACAACTCGCCTTCGTGGAGAAAGCCAATGTCTCCCGTGCGCAAGTACTTTCCATTCGCTTCATGGCCGCTAATCCGCGCCCCAAATCTGTCCTCACTCAGCTCGGGTTGGCCCCAGTAGCCCAACGCCTTGCTGGGACTGTCAATCCAGATCTCACCGGGTGAACCATCTGCCTTCTCGACCAACGTGTCGGGATCGACGATGCGTACATCCACCCCGGGAAGCGGCCGTCCAGCACTGGGCAATGGCACGGCGTTGGCCACCGCCTGCTGGCCCAACACGACGAATGGCTGATGACGGGCAAGTCGTTCCTTGTTAACACGGAGATGTATTTTTCCCCCTCCCGAAACGCGGAGTGTATGCTCGGCCAGCCCATAAGCCGCATTGAGAGCCTGGCGGGAAAGTCCGTAGGGTTCAAATCGCTGCAGAAAGCGCTCAACCGTGTCCCAACGGACCGGTTCGGAAGCATTCATCATATTACGCAGCGAACTGAGGTCGACCGATTGCAATGCTTCCTCCGGAAGCTTGTCGGTGCGCAGGCAATAGTCGAACGCAAAATTCGGAGCAGAGGTATCTGTCGCTTGTGTCTGCGAAATGGTTTGCAACCAGAGGGCTGGCCGGCGTATGAAGTCCAGGGCAGAAAAGTAATGACCGGTTCCTCCGCTGACAAATGCGAAAAGATAATATCCAATCAATCCCATGTCGTGGTAATGCGGCAGCCAGGAAACGCCAACTGGCCGACGTCGATGCAAGTCGGGACAGTTATGAATGACGTTTCGATGGGTGATCATGACCCCGCGTGGCGCACGAGTCGAACCCGATGTATATTGCAGAAACAGCAACTCCTCCTTGCGCGATGCAAAACTGTCCAGCTCGCCCGAGATCAGATCGGTTGCCAGCCAGTCGAGTGAAATGAGAGACTGCAAATTCGACCTGTTGCGATCACTGTGCTTCGCAATATTCTCGCTGAAGACCACTCTTTGTTTCTGATCCGTCAGTATTGCTGTCGCTCCCGAGTCGACCACGATGGCATTCAGCCGCGCGAAATCGTTGATCCCGCCGGACCGGCTGATTGACGGTACTGGTACCGGGATCGCGCCCAGTTTGACGCACGCAAAAAAAGCCTTGATCATGTCAAGCCCTGGCGGGTACGCCAGCAGGATCCGGCAACCATGCAGGCTGCCAAGTTCCTCAGTGAACTTTGCTGCCAGAAAATTGGTTTGTTTTTGGAAACTGTCGTATGTACAGGCAGCGACCACACTGCCATGCAGATCGCGAAACGTGAAAAGGCAGCGCTGTGGATCTGTCCGCCACCAGTAATCCAGACAATCAATTAATGAGTTCATTGCGTCCTTTGATTTTGTTCATCGATCCGTAGCTGCTACGTTACGACTAAAGTCTATGGCGACGTGATTGGCCAGACTGAGACTTTGCATAAGCTGACAGGAATCTTAATGTCCTGCATGCGGCCACGATACCAGAGTGACCCGATTCGTGAGGAATGATCCGGACTTTGTTCAATTCAACGGCACGTAATGGTTCGCCGGGCACACGAATCCATAAACCCACCAAACGAACTCTGGAATGGTGCGAATGAGAAAGAAATGAGAAAGTGAAGTGAGGGGGTTTGCAGGCACCAGCCGCCAAAAATGGCGGGGGGAAAGCCGACCCTGTAATCAGTTGAGATGGAATCGCGGTGCGGTACACTGATCTTCGGAATTCGTGCGTTCTCGTCGGGACCTCGCAATGAAACCTTACACCGTCGAAATTGAAATTGAATTGCCGCGCGATCGCGTCATCGACCTGTTTGACAATCCGGACAACTTGTTCAAATGGCAGACTGGACTTCAGAGCTTTGAACATCTCAGCGGGGAACCGGGCCACGAGGGGGCGACGTCGAAGCTGGTGTATCTCAGTGGCAAACACCGTATTGAACTGATCGAAACGATCACCAAACGCAACTTGCCCGACGAGTTCAACGGCACCTACGCGTGGAACGGAGGCCGGAACACATTGATCAACCGGTTCATCGAACTTGGCGCTGAGCGGACAAAATGGGAAAGCACCTGCGAATACGAATTTTCCAACCTGATGATGAAGCTGATGGGCTGGCTGTTTCCCGGAAAATTCCGCGAACAAAACCTGATGTTTATGCGGGATTTCAAGGCCTTTGCAGAAGAGGATCGCGACGTGCGCGACCAGTAGTCACCGGCGGACTCCCGAAAACAATCGGCCGGCCGAGAGTGAGTCTGGACGCCAAGTCAGGAATAGACCCCTCTAAACGCCGGCAAGGGCGAAACGCGACCAGCCAATCCGCTAGATGTGGACACGACCGACCAGTCAAACAGGGGCAAGGGTACAAAAGCCGGTTTTTCACATTAGAACTGTCAAAAATGCCCCTGCCAAGAGAATTGTTTCCAGAGTTTGACACTCGATTGCCGGGCAAATAGAGTATTTCGCACAGCGAGAGATGGCAACAGAAACGGTTTGGCAGGCTCGTTCCCTGCGCCCAGTTTGTTGCCTTACAACTTTGTTTTTTTTTGGGAGAAGTCGAGATGCAGTTGTCAAAAATCTGCAGGACTGCGGGAATCGTGGGCATGTTTGTTGTTGCATGCTCTCTGGGAATGACGGTCACTGCGCAGGATGCCCAACCGGTACAACAAGTTCAGGTCA